>CAVBGZ010000013.1:0-30879 GCA_963595075.1 Waltera intestinalis | reverse complement strand
TACATCCACATATGCTTAGACATAGTTTTGCGACACATTTACTAGATAATGGAGCAGATATTCGTGTTGTACAAGAGCTTTTGGGGCATGCTTCTTTATCTACGACACAAATCTATACGCATGTTTCAACAAGTCAATTGATTAAAGAATATAAAAAAGCGCATCCTTTTGAGAAAAATGGGTTGAAATAGGAAATTTGTATTGCTATAATAAATAAGCGTGTGATTGCGCAGAAAATACACACATCATGAATTCGTATGCCCGTGCACAATGTGTTGCATACGTTTGAAATGGTGGAGGAGTAACGGAAAGGTAGGACTATTATGTCAATCGTATCAATGAAAAAAATGTTAGAGAATGGTGTTCATTTTGGTCACCAAACTCGCCGTTGGAACCCTAAGATGAAACCATTCATCTACACAAGTCGTAATGGGGTTTACATCGTAGA
Source organism: Waltera intestinalis (assembly GCA_963595075.1). GTDB lineage: Bacteria > Bacillota_I > Bacilli_A > Erysipelotrichales > Erysipelotrichaceae > Holdemanella. Next base: position 30,431 of record CAVBGZ010000013.1, on the reverse strand, counting down.
TTTGAACCAAACACAAGCTCAAATCGAAAATGCTTACAATGAATTAAAAGCAATTAGCGAACGTGGAGGAAAAGTATTGTTCGTAGGAACAAAGAAACAAGCTGCTGAAGTTGTTGAAGAACAAGCTTTACGTTCTGGATCATTCTATGTTAATAAACGTTGGTTAGGTGGTTTATTAACAAACTTCCGTACAATTCAAAAACGTATCAAACGTTTAGTTGAAATTGATGAAATGGAAGCAAGCGGAAAAATCGAAGTTTACACTAAGAAGGAACAAGCTAATTTGCGTAAAGAAAAAGCTAAATTAGAAGGTTCATTAGGTGGAATCAAAGAAATGAAAAAACTTCCAGATGCATTAGTTATTATTGATCCAAAAGAAGAACACAATGCAGTTGCAGAAGCTAAGAAATTAGGAATTCCTGTATTCGCTATGTTAGATACTAACTGTGATCCTGATGATGCAGATTATCCAATTGCTTCTAACGATGATGCTATTCGTTCAATTAAATTAGTTACAACAATTTTAGCTGATGCTATTGTTGATGCTAAGGGTGGTTTATTAGAAATCGCTTACTTAGACGAAGCAGAAGATGATGTAACTATGGAAGACGTAATCAAAAATGTTGAGGCTCAAATTGCTGAAAACGAACGTCGTCGTCGTCAAAGAAATGAAGAACGTAGAAAACGTAACTTCGAAAGAAAAAACAATCGTCGTCCTTTCAACAAAAAGGGTGAAGATGTAAAACCAGCTGCAAAAGCTGAAGAAACACAAGCTGCTGAATAATTTATAGGAGGATGCTAAAATGGCTATCACTGCTGCTCAAGTAAAAGAATTACGTGAAAAGACAAGTGCTGGTATGATGGATTGCAAAAAAGCCCTTACTGAATGTGATGGGGATATGCAAAAAGCTGTCGACTGGTTACGTGAAAAAGGAATTGCTAAATCTGCTAAAAAAGAAGGACGTATTGCTGCTGAAGGTTTAACTCGTGCAGCTGTTAATGGAAATACTGCTATCGTATTTGAAGTTAACTCAGAAACTGACTTCGTAAGCAAGAATGAACAATTCTTAAAATTATTAGATACATTACAAGAAGCTTTATTAGCTAGCAAACCAGCTACTACTGAAGAAGCTTTAAATGTTCAAACTGCTGAAGGAACAATTAATGATTTAATCATCAATGCTACAGCTACAATTGGAGAAAAAATTTCTTTCCGCCGTGTTGCAGTTGTTGAAAAGAGCGATGATGAAGTATTTGGTTCTTACATGCATATGGGTGGATCTATTTCTGCTGTTGTTGTATTAAAGGGAACTCAAGATGCTGCTATTGCTAAAAATATGGCTATGCAAGTTGCTTCAATGGCTCCAAAATATGTTTCACAAGCTGAAGTACCAGCTGAACAAGTTGAACATGAACGTGAATTACAACTTCAAATGATGAAAGCTGATCCTAAAATGGCTAACAAACCAGAAAAAGTTCTTGAAGGAATTTTAAAAGGAAAAGTTGACAAACATTTCAAAGATCAATGTTTATTAGATCAAGAATACTTCTTGGAACCAAAAACAAAAGTTTCTCAATTCTTAAAAGACAACAAAGCTGAAGTAGTAAGTTTTGTACGTTACCAAACTGGTGAAGGAATTGAAAAACGTGAAGAAAACTTTGCTGAAGAAGTAGCTGCTCAAATGGGCAAATAGTTATTTTTAAAAAGATGAGACTGAATTTAAAATCAGTCCTTTTTTATATCAAAAACTTAGTGTATAATTGTTGTGGTAGTTTTAATAAGGAGCAAATTTATGTATAAACGTGTATTATTAAAATTGAGTGGTGAAGCTTTATCAAGTCCAGATTATGCTTTTGATCCAGCAATTTTAAAAAGATTAGCAAAAGAATTAAAAGAAGTTCAAAAATTAGGAGTTGAACTTGCGATTGTAGTTGGCGGTGGAAATTTTATCCGTGGTAAAACAATGTCTGAAATGGGAATGAATCGTGCCCAAGCAGATTATATGGGAATGTTAGGTACTGTTATTAATGCTCTTGCTGTGCAAAATGCATTAGAACAAGAAGGTGTTCAAACACGTGTTCAAACTGCAGTAGAAATGCAAAAAGTAGCTGAACCTTTTATTCTTAGAAGAGCTTTAAGACATTTAGAAAAAGGGCGTATCGTCATTTTTGGAGCTGGAACAGGTTCACCTTATTTTTCCACAGATACGACTGCAGCATTGCGCGCTTCAGAAATTGATGCTGATGTTATCTTGATGGCAAAAAATGGTGTTGATGGAGTGTATGATTCTGATCCTAAAAAGAATCCTGATGCGAAGAAATTTGATACTTTAAATTATATGGATGTATTAAATAAAGGATTACAAGTTATGGATTCAACAGCTATTAGTATGTGTATGGATAATGACATTGATTTGGTCGTATTCAATATGAATGATGCGGGTAATATTGTAAAAGCTGTTAAACAAGAAGTAAATGGTACAACAATAACGAAAAAGAACTAGGAGAATAATTATGAGTGATATTTTAGTAAATGCTGAAGAAAAAATGTTAGGTGCAATTGATAATTTAGAATCAAATTTACGCCAAATTCGTACAGGTCGTGCAAGTTCACAAATGTTAGAAAGAGTTCAAGTTGAATATTATGGAGCTATGACACCAATTAACCAAATGGCACAAGTTCAAGTGGTAGAAGGTACACAACTTGTAGTAAAACCATATGATCGTTCTATTGTTAAGAGTGTTGCACATGCGATTCAAGCTGCAAATCTTGGATTAAATCCACAAGCAGAAGCTGACGTGATTCGTATTCAAGTACCACAACTTACTGAAGATCGTCGTAAGGAACTTGCTAAAGATGCGCAAAAATATGCTGAAGAAGCTAAGGTTGCAGTTCGTAATGCTCGTAGAGATGCAAATGATGCTATTAAGAAAGATAAAGAACTTCCTGAAGATGAAAAGAAACAAACTCTTGAGGAATCACAAAAATTAACCGATAAATATATCAAAGAAGTTGACACAATTTGTGAAGCAAAGAAAAAAGAAATTTTAAATGTGTAAGCCCAAATTCTTTTGGGCTTTTTTAACAAAGGAGGATACTTATGTCACCCAAAACAGTCGCAATAATCATGGATGGAAATGGTAGATGGGCAAAGTCAAGAGGTCTACCTAGAACAGCTGGACATAAAAAAGGAGCAGACAATGTTCGTACGGTTGCTTTGGCAGCACAGAGTATGGGCGTACAAAAATTGATTTTGTATGCTTTTTCTACGGAAAATTGGAAGCGACCAGAAGATGAGGTTTCTTATTTATGCAAACTTCCAGGATTGTTTTTTAACAAGTTTATAAATGAATTAATGGAAAAAAATATACGTGTTACTTTTGCAGGAGAATTAGAGAGATTTCCACAAAATACGCAAGAAGTTATTAATAAAGCTGTGAATCAAACTTGTAAGAATACAGGAATGGAATTGTGTTTGGCCATTAATTATGGTTCGAGAAGAGAAATGCTGTTGGGAATTCAAAAATATACGAATGAAGTATTAAATGGAAAAAGAGAGAATAATTTAACAGAGGAAGAATTTTCAAGTTATTTATTTGTTCCTGAAGAAATCGATCTTATGATACGTACTAGTGGAGAATTACGAATTTCAAATTATCTTTTATGGCAAATTGCGTATGCTGAACTTATCTTTACTGAAGTTTCTTGGCCTGACTTCGATGAAAATGAATTGAAAAAATGCTTTGATGAATTTAATCAAAGGGATCGCAGGTTTGGAGGTTTAACTTCATGAAACAAAGAGTTTTAACTGCAATTGCCATCATTTTAGTTGTATTTTTTCCACTGTTTCTAGGAGGACCTTTTTTAGAAGCACTTGCTTTATTTATTGTTTGTGCTGGAGCTTATGAATGGATGCATGTACAAGCTGACTTTAAGTCATGGCCACCTTACATTCTCCCATTATCTATCATAGGTGTTTTATTAACACGCTTTTTGCCAGATAAATATTTTGTAGCCATTCTTACACTCATTGTATTGATTTTATGGAGCATTGTCGTGTTTGTAGAAAATTTTTCTATCATTGATTCATTCATTTGTATGGCCTATGTTTTGATCTTTACAATTGTATATCATGCGATAGGAATTCTTGTTGGACAACATCAATATTTATGGACAATCGTTTTCGCAACGTATGGAAGTGATACTGGAGCTTACCTTGTTGGTCGTTCATTTGGTAAACATAAGATGAATCCAAGAATCTCTCCAAAAAAGAGTTGGGAAGGCTTAATTGGTGGTATTGTGTTTGGATTTATTTTTAGTTTATTAGTAAGTTTACTCTATGTATCTCAATTGAGTTTTGGATTTAATTTCTTGTTATGTCTAATTTGTCCAATTACGGCAGAATTAGGAGATTTATGTTTTAGCGCTATTAAACGAGAATTTAAAGTCAAAGATTTCTCGAATTTATTACCTGGACATGGTGGCGTATTAGATCGTGTAGATTCATTGTTAATCAATATCATGATTTTCGGTGTTTTATATACAATTTTTTTATAGGAGTTAAAATGGATTTTATTATTGGAATAATCGCATTTATTGTAATGCTGAGTGTTATTGTTATTTTACATGAACTTGGACATTTTTTAGTAGCTAGACATTTTGGCGTTTTTTGTAAAGAGTTCTCAATTGGAATGGGACCTGCTTTATATCAAAAACAAGGAAAAGAAACTGTCTTTTCAATTCGTGCTATTCCATTTGGAGGCTATGTTATGATGGCTGGAGAAGAAGATGGTTCTCAAAGTGAAGAGGATGATTGGCTTCAACAAGTTCCAAGTGAGCGCAGATTAAACAATATCGCAAGATGGAAGCAAGTTCTTGTCATGCTTGCGGGCATTTTTATGAACATTATTTTGGCGTGGGTTATTTACATGGGTGTGGCTTTAGCTCAAGGTTATGTAGTTGAAGATGCAAAACCAATTGTATATGAGGTCTTAGAAAATTCAGAAGCTGAATCTATTGGCTTACAAAAAGATGATGTGATTAAAAAAATAGAAGCTAGTGATGGAACTACATTAAAACCAAAAACTCAAATGGAAGTTTTAGAATTTATTCAATATCATCATGATTCTCTAACTTTAACAGTGAAAAGAGAAAATGAAAAACTTCAATTACAGGCTACTCCAAAATATGATAAGGATATGCAAGGATATACTTTAGGATACAAGGCTATTGCGTATGCAAAAAAAATACCTTGGTACCAATCTTTATGGGAAGGTACTAAAAATACATTAGATAGTGCTACAACGATTTTTAAATCTTTGAATATGATTTTCCATGGACAAGGATTAGATAATTTATCTGGACCAGTTGGTATTTTAAATGTTACTAGCAAATCCGTTCAATATGGATGGGCCACTTATTTTAGCTTATTTGCGATGATATCTTTAAATATTGGTATTTTTAATGCGATTCCTTTGCCGGCTTTAGATGGTGGACGTGTTTTAATATTGTTAATTGAAAAGTTATTGAATCGTAAAGTTTCTACGGCTTTTGTTGAAAAAATCATCATGGCTAGTTTTGTTTTACTACTTTTATTATTTATATATGCAACATATAATGATGTTGTACGTTTGTTTTAAGAGGTTTAAAACCTCTTTTTTTAAATGAGGAGTATTATTTATGAGAAAAGGAAAGTTAAATAAAATAACAGATGTAGAGGGTGTACTTGTTGGACATAAAACAATAAAAAATGGGAATCATCAAACAGGTGTTACTTTTATTCGCGCTGCTGAAGATATTTTTCATCAAAAGTGTGTTTGTGGATGTAGTGTGTTAAATGGATTTGGAAAGACGACTGGTCTTTTACAGATACAGGAGCTGGGAACTTTAGAAAGTTATATCTGTCTGACAAATACATTAAATGTAGGAATTGTACAACAAGCACTTACAGAAATTATGATTCGAGAAAATGAAGATTTAACAAGTGTAAATGTAGTTGTTGGAGAATGTAATGACTCCTACTTAAATGATATAAGAGATTGCGTGGTTACAAAGCAGGATGTTTATGACGCTTATGCAGATTGTAAACAAGAATTTGAATTTGGAAGTATTGGGGCAGGAAGAGGTATGTCTTGTTTTGAAATGTCTGGAGGTATTGGATCAAGTTCACGTATGTTTGAAATTGATGGAAAAGAATATACATTAGGTGTTCTAGTGATGAGTAATTTTGGATTAAGAAATCAATTTACAGTAGAACCCGTTTTATTAGATGAATCAGATAGGGTTGAAGAAAAAGGTTCAATTATTATGATTATTGCGACAGATGCTCCGTTGAGTGATCGACAATTGCATCGAGTTTGTAATCGAATGCCCGTTGCTTTAGCTCGTACTGGCTCTCATATGGGGAATGGTTCAGGTGATATTGCGATTGCTTTTACAACACATAACAAAATTGGAAATGAAGAAATTATAAATATAGAACAAATGTCTGAATCAAATTTAAACATTGTTTTTGATTCTGCTATTGATGCTTGTTATGAATCCATTATGAATTCTTTAGAAGATAATGAAAAAGTAGAAGGCAATAAAGGCCATGTTCGATATACTCTAAATCAATTAAAAAAATCCTCTACATAAAATAGAGGATAGCAATCATATGAGATATACTTGCCAGGATAATTAAAATATGCCAAACAAAATGGAAAAATCTTTTCTGTGGTTTAGAATAAAAGAAGGTACCAATCGTATATAATATTCCTCCTAAAACGATTAAAATCATAAAAGGAAGATTGGAATGCTTGATTAAAGTTGGAACAATAAGAATAGCTAACCATCCCATGATCATGTATATAATCATAGATAAAATGGGATAGCTTTTCTTAGCAATAGCTTTTAATAGAATGCCAAATAAAACCATAAGCCATTCAACACACAAAATAATATATCCTGTTTTATTATGCATTAAATTTAAACAAATTGGTGTGTATGTTCCCGCAATGGCTAAAAGAATCATGATATGATCTAATTTTCTAAATATATATTTATGTGTTGTATTATGAGGCATGCAATGATAAAGACATGAGCCTGTAAACATAAATAGCAAACAAATAAGGAAGACACTTGTGCCAATGACTTCTATTGTTCCACCACGAATATAGGCTCGCACACTATAGTATGGAAGTAGAAACAATAATATGATAGCCATAACACCATGACTAATTGTATTTCCAATTTCCTCACCAAATGTTAGCGGGTAAGGAGAGCGCATACTATTTTCTCTTTTCATGTATACAGTATAACATAATAAAATAAACTAAACAATCTAGAAATAAATACTAGATACAATTTTAAATCAATCTTTGTTATAATAAATAAGTTAAGTGGGAGGATTCCATGTTTTTAAAACGAATAGAATTACAAGGGTTTAAAAGCTTTGCGGATAAAACTATTATTCAATTTGATCATGATATTACGGGTATTGTGGGACCAAATGGTTGCGGTAAAAGTAATGTAAATGATGCGATTCGATGGGTTTTAGGAGAACAAAGTGTCAAGTCATTGCGTTCAGGTTCTAATATGTCAGACATCATTTTCTCTGGAAGTGAATATAGAAAACCTGTAAATATGGCAAAAGTAACTTTGGTTTTTGATAATTCCCAAAGAATATTTGATATTGATTATGATGAATTAGAAATTACACGTCAAATCATGCGTGTGAATAATGAAGCGAGTTATTTTATAAATAAAACACCATGTCGCTTAAAGGATATTAACGATTTGGTCATGGATACAGGTTTAGGAAAAGATTCTTTGAGTATTATTACACAGGGTAATATTTCTTCATTTGCAGATGCAAAACCAGAAGAACGTCGTTCTTTATTTGAAGAAGCAGCGGGCGTTGCCAAATATAAGAAGAGAAAAAAAGTATCTTTGAATAAATTAGAACAAACTAAGGAAAATCTAGATCGTCTACAAGATATTTTAGATGAATTAGAACGACAAATTGGACCTTTAGAAAGACAAGCTAAAAAAGCTGAAAAATATATTAGTTTAAAAGATAAATTGGCTAAAATTGAAATCAGTGTATTGGTTGAAGATATTGAGAAATATAACGAAAAAATACAACAGATCGATAAAGAACTTTTTGATGTGAAGGCTGAATTTGCTTCTCAAAATGCGGAACTTTCTAAAGAGGAAACTGAATTAGAAAACATTCGTAAAGAGATTTATGCTTTAGATAAACAAGTGAATGCTCTTCAGGCTGAATACACAAAAGCAATGGAAGAAAGTTATCAATTAGAAAAGCGTAAAATCGAATTGGATGAAAAGCGTAAATATGCTTTACAAGTGGCTGATAAAAAACAAAAACAAAAAGAACTTGCGAGTATGCTTGAAGAAGCACGTTTTGAATCACAAGATCGTCATGAACGTTTAATGGAATGTCAGGCGGATTTAAATAATCATCGAAATGTTGTGAATGACTTGAAAACAAAAATACAACGATCACAATATGAAATGAATCAAGCACAAAATATTCTTCAACAATTAGAAAATAGAAAACAAGTGCTAGATAATATGATGAAACAACCTTTTGCACATCAACAAGGTGTACGTTCTGTTATGCAGGCAAAGAATTCCTTGCCTGGAGTTTATGGAGTTGTTAGTGAATTGCTGATTGCTCATTCTGATAAAGCGTTAGCCATTAATGCAGCATTAGGTGGAAGCATTTATCAAATCGTTACAAAAGATGAAGCAGATGCGCGTAATGCGATTTCATTCTTAAAGAGGAATCGTTCAGGAAGAGCTACTTTCATTCCATTAAGTGTTTGTAGATCAAAGGATCCAAATGAACAGGTCGTTACGATTGCTTCTTCTTCACCAGGATTTATTGATTTCGCTTCTAATTGTGTTGACTGCGATACTTTATTTGATCCTGTTAAGAAAAGATTATTAGGTAATGTTGTCGTTGTAGATACTTTGGAGCATGCCAATGAAGTCGCAAAGAGATTACGCTATAGCTTAAAAATTGTGACTTTGGATGGTGAAATTGTACATCCTGGTGGAAGTATGACTGGTGGTGTAAATAAGAATCAAAGTACACCTGTTACGATGAGACAAGAATTAGATTCAATCGTTTCGAAGATTGAAGGGCAAAAAATAAAAACACAAAATTGCACAAATGAAAATGAAATTTTACAGAATAAAATTCAGAAAGAAAATGATCAAATTGTAACTTTACAAATTGAATTAGCTAAACTTGAAAATGTGTATGCGACAAAAAAAGCAAAATATGATTCTATTTTAGCTGAATATCAAGAATTAGGTGTTGATGAACAAGAAACGAAAGAACTTGCGCAGGATGATTTGGTGGTTCAAATGTCTAAGATGCACGCAAAGCTTGATTCTTTATCTGTTCAAATCCAGTCTCTTCGTCAAACTCGATTGGATAAAGGAAGTCAATCGGAGCAATTGGAGAACCAAATTCGATTAATACGAAGAGAAATGAATGTGAAACAAACATCGATTCATAATTTTGAAATGGATACGGTAAAGATCAAAACGCAATTAGAAAATGCATTGAATCGCTTAAGTACAGATTATGAAATGACTTATGAGTTTGCGAAAACAAAAAAAGAAGATGTTGAAATTGAATCTGCAAAAGAAGAAGTCATTCAATTAAGACAAGCGATATCTCGTTTAGGAAATGTAAATTTAGATGCACCTAATGAATATAAAGAAATCAAAGAGCGCTATGATTTTATGACAAGCCAAAAAGAGGATTTGGAAAAGGCAAGTCAACAAATCTTAGATGCGATTCGTGAAATGGATAAGACAATGATTACCCAATTCACAGAGATGTTTAATAAGATCAATGATGAATTGGATGACATTTTTAAAGCGATGTTTGGTGGAGGTCATGCAAAATTAAGTATGGTGGATCCGGATGATGTGTTAAATACGGGAATTGATATTGACGTTCAGCCTCCTGGAAAACTTGTAAAGAATATTCAAACTTTCTCTGGTGGTGAAAAAGCTTTGATTGCGATCAGTGTTTTATTTGCGATATTAAAAGCACGAACAATGCCACTATGTATTTTTGATGAGGTAGAAGCGGCACTTGATCAAGCCAATGTTGAACGTTTTGCGAGATATTTGTCACACTATCGAGGACAATCTCAATTTATTGCGGTCACGCATAGACCAGGTACAATGGAGCAGTGTGATACATTATATGGTGTCACTATGCAAAAAGATGGTGTTAGTAAAGTATTAAAAGTTCAACTTAAAGATGCAGTTCATATTAGTGAGGAGGAACAATCATAATGTCAGTTTTCACAAAGATAAAGGATGCTTTTGTAAAAAGTAATGATAAAGATAAATATTTATCTGGGCTTGATCGAAGTAAAAAAAGTTTTGGAGACCGTATTCGTGCATTGTCTAATAATTTTCATGGAATTGATGATGATTTATTAGAACAAATTATGGTGATTCTTCTAGAAAGTGATGTAGGAATTCATACTGCACAAAAAATTGTAGATGCTTTTGAAGCAAATGGTAAAAAAATCAAAGAATATGATTCAATGTTGGATTATTTAGTTTCAATTTTATATGAATTTTATGATGAAAATCTTGATCCTGAAATTAAAATGAATGAAAATGGACCCACTGTTATATTTATGGTTGGTGTTAATGGCAGTGGGAAAACGACAACAAGCGCAAAATTAATTCAATATTATAAGGAACAAGGAAAAAAAGTGGCTGTGGCTGCTGCTGATACTTTTAGAGCTGGAGCTATTGATCAAATTGATACTTGGGCACAACGTTTAGATGTACCATGTATTAAGGGGAAAATGAACCAAGATCCTAGTTCTGTTTTAGTGGATGCCTGTCGATATGCGAAAAATAATGATATTGATATCTTGATTGCGGATACAGCTGGCCGTCTACAAAATAAGACGAATTTAATGAATGAGTTAAGCAAAATGCATCGTGTCGTTCAAAGAGAAATCGATGGAGCTCCACAAGAAGTGTGGTTAGTATTAGATGCGACAACGGGTCAAAATGGAATTTCTCAAGCTAAAGTTTTCCTTGAAGCAACAGATGTTTCGGGTATCGTATTGACTAAGATGGATGGTACGGCGAAAGGTGGAGTGGTTCTCGCAATTCGTGATTTATTACATTTACCTGTTCGTTTCTTGGGATTAGGTGAAAAGCCAGAAGATTTAAGACCATTTGATATCAATTCGTTTTTAATGGGAATCACTAAAGGTATGGAAGAATAATGATTTCGAAATTAGATGCGAATGATTTATATGATGTATATGGGAATTTATTAACTTCTAGACAAAGAGAGATATTATCTCTTTACTATGAGGAAGATTTTTCATATACTGAAATAAGTGAGGAATTGGATATTTCTCGTGCAGCAGTGATGGATACGGTCCATCGCGCTACAAATTTACTGGAAAAATATGAATCAGCAATTGGATATGTGGAAAAAAAGAAATTGTTGAAAAAATGGATTGCCAAACATGAAGATGTTGACAAGATCGATGAGTTAAAAAAAATATTTTAGAGGAGGATTTTAAAATGTCGATTGTAATGAGTGTAAATGCAGGTAGTTCTTCATTGAAGTTTCAGGTTTTTAAAATGCCTGAAGAAGAAGTATTGGCACAAGGAAATGTTGAGCGTATTGGATTAAATGATTCCATTTTTGGAATGAAAGCTCATGGAGAAAAGATTGAAGAAATCTTAGACATTCAAGATCATGCGGTTGCTGTTAAGAAATTGATGGATGCTTTAGTAGAACATAAAGTTGTTGAAAGTTTATCTGATATCAAAGCCATTGGTCATCGTGCTGTTCATGGTGGTGAATACTATGATCATTCAGTTCCTGTAACAGAAGAGGTTGAAGCTAAGTTTGAAGAATTATGTGATTTAGCTCCTTTACATAACCCAGCTGGTTTAGTTGGATATCGTGCATTTAAAGAAGCATTACCTGAATGTAAACATACTTTCGTATTTGATACAGCTTTCCATCAAAGTATGCCAGAAGAAAACTATATTTATCCAATTCCATATGAATATTATGAAAAAGATAAAGTACGTCGTTACGGTATGCACGGAACAAGTCATGAATATTTGACAAAACGTTTAGCTGAACTTCAAGGTAAAAAACAAGAAGAAATGAATATCATTACTTGCCACTTAGGAAATGGTGGAAGTATTACAGCTGTTAAAAATGGTAAATCATTCAAAACATCTATGGGATTCACACCTTTAGCAGGTATTATGATGGGTACTCGTTGTGGTGATATCGACCCGGCTATCGTTTGTTTCTTACAAAAGAAATATGGTTATTCAGCGGATGAAGTTGACAACATTTTAAATAAAAAATCAGGTATGCTTGGTGTTTCTGGAATCTCAAGTGATGGAAGAGATATTGAAGCGGCTGTAGAAGCTGGAAATCCTCGTGCAATTTTAACTCAAAAAATCTTTGTATCACGTATTGTTGAAATCGTTTCAGGATACTATGGATTAATGGGTGGAGCTGATGCGATTGTTTTTGCCGGAGGAATCGGAGAAAATGATTGTGCTATGCGTAAAAGAATTTGTGATGGATTAAAAGTATTTGGTGTAAAAGTAGAAGATGCAAACAATGATGGTGTTCGTGGTGTTGAAAAATGTATCAGTTCACCAGATTCAAAATTACAAGTATGGTTAATTCCAACAAATGAGGAATTAATGATTGCTCGTGATGCCTATAAGGATTTAAAGGCTTGTGGAGAATAATATTTTAGATTCTGTTCAAGAATTTGATACTATAACAATCTTTCGTCATCAATTTCCAGACATGGATGCGATTGGTTCTCAATATGGATTAAAATTAGCTTTAGAATCTTTATATCCAAACAAAAAGATTTATTGTCTAGGTTCTAAATGTAATCTTCATGATCGATTAGAACTTCATGCGGATGAAGTTAATAGTGAGGAAATTAAAAATAGTTGTGCAATTATTTTAGATACATCGAATGCTGCACGTATTGATGATGAAAGATATTCTTTTGCCAAACATTCAATTCGTATTGATCACCATGTTCAAGTAGAAACCATTTGTGATGAGGAATGGATTGATGATAAGGCAAGTGCAACTTGTGAATTATTGGCACTCTATTTTTTAGAGCATGATTATAAAATTAATAAACAAGCCGCTTTATTGTTATATTTGGGTTTAACGGCTGACAATATTCGTTTTACTACAAATAATGTTCGTTGTGAATCGTTTGAAGCTGCTAAATATCTATTTAGTCAGGGTGTGGATGTAACGGAAGTCGAAAAAATCAATTTTGCGATTTCAATGAAAGATTACAAATATGAAACGAAAGTACGTAATCGTGCGATTCAAAAAAATAAATTTTTATATGCGATTATGGAAAATGAAGATTATGAATCTTTAGAATTGGATGAGTCAAGCGCAAAAGATAAAGTTTATGTACTTGGTGGTATTGAAGATATTGAAATGTGGGCCTTATTTACTCGAATGAGTGATCAAGTTCACTATCGTGCTTCATTAAGGTCTAAAACAATTGAGATTCGTGATGTGGCTTGTCAATTTGGAGGCGGAGGTCACATGTGTGCAAGTGGTATTAAAAATTTGACTCTTGAACAAGTGAATGAAATTATTGATATATTATCAAAGCGAGGATAGCTTAAACTATCCTCTTTATTTTGGATGATTGAAGGGAAGTGTATGTGTATGCATATGGCTGATGCGTTATTAAGCCCACCTGTTGCAGGTGTAATGGCTATTGGCTCTTGCGGTGTTGCAGGATATTCTATTTATAAATTATCAAAAACAGATAATGACAAGATTGTTCCTGTAATGGGGGTTATGGGAGCTTTTGTGTTTGCGACGCAAATGATTAATTTTACAATACCTGGTACAGGATCTTCTGGACATTTGTGTGGAGGAATTTTATTGAGTGCAATTCTTGGCCCATATGCGGCTTTTCTGACCATGATTTCGGTTCTGGTAATTCAATGTCTGATGTTTGCGGATGGAGGTTTACTTGCTTTAGGTGCAAACATTTGGAATATGGCTTTTTATGGGTGCTTTTTAGGAGCCTATATTTGGAGACTATGTTCAAAAAAAGAATTGTCTAAAAGAAAAATCATGATTATTTCAATCTTAGGTAGTGTATTTACATTACAACTAGGTGCTTTTTCGGTTTCTGTGGAAACTTTCGCATCTGGAATTACACAACTTCCTTTTTCTGCATTTTTAGCTACAATGCTTCCTATCCATTTGGCAATAGGTTTTGTAGAAGGATTGATTACAGGATGTGTACTTTGTTTCTTATATGAAGCAAGACCTTCTTTATTGTGGTTTGTTTCAACTAAAAGTAACACAGAAGAAAAAATATCATTGAAATCAAGTATTGGCATTATGGCTTGTCTTGCCTTATTGATTGGTGGAATCATTTCTTTATTTGCTTCAAGCTTGCCGGATGGTTTAGAGTGGTCTATTCAAAAGATGACTGGAAGTACAGAGGTTAGTGAAGGTTCAGGTTTAGCTTATTCCATTTCAAAACATATTCAAGATTTAACTTCTGTTTTACCTGATTATAACTTTACGGGTAGTGAATCCAATGTAGGAACAAGTGTTTCAGGTTTAGTTGGAGCATGTGTTGTATTGGTTCTTGTGGTCATACTTAGTACTTTGATAAGAAAATGGGTTCATCGAAATGAGTCGCATTCATCAAGCTATTAATCGTACTCATGAACTTGATTACTTGGCAAGCCGAAATGTTTTTATAAATCAAATTCAACCTCTTTCAAAATTTTTAGCGGTACTTATTTATATTATTATTACACTTTCATTTTCAAACTACGATTTAACGGGTGTTTTAAGTATGGCTATTTTGCCTATACTTTTGTTTCAGATGGCAGATTTGTCAATTGTAAGATGTTTATATCAGTCTAGATATATATTATTAGTCTGTAGTTTTGTTGGGATTGTGAACATTTTTTTTGATCAAGATATACTATTAATAGTAGGCAATATCCCGATTTCTGGTGGTATGTTATGTTTTTTTGTACTTCTTTTTAAAGAGATATTTTGTCTTGAGATGGTTTATTTTTTGATTGCGACTACATCAATGGAAAAAATGTGTGTAGCTTTACAAAAATTGCATATACCTAAAATTATAATCACTACAATTCTTTTAGTTTATCGCTATATTGTTTTATTACTTCAAGAAGTGAATCGAATTTCAACGGCTTATCTTTTAAGAGCGCCTAATCAAAAGGGAATTCAATATAAAGCGTGGGGTTCGTTGGTTGGTCAGCTTTTATTAAGAAGTATGGATAAAGCAGTGATTGTTTATGATAGTATGTTACTTCGAGGATTTAATGGTTGTTTTTATGATGACTTTGAGAGTTACAAATCTGGTTTTGTTTTCTTTATTTGCGTAATTATCTATTGTGTACTTTGTCGTTTATTTCCTTTATTTGAAATTGTTGGAAGGGTGTTTTAAATGAATCTTATTGATATACATAATTTAACTTTTACATATCCAGATGTGAAAGACCATGTTGTTTTAAAAGATTTAAATCTTTCCATTCAATTGAATGAAAAGATAGGTTTAATTGGTTCAAATGGTGTTGGGAAGTCTACATTATTAAAAATATTAGTTGGTTTATTGGGTGAGTTTGAAAATATAGAGATTTCAAATTTGAATTTGAATAAAAAGAATCTTAATGAAATTCGTAAAATGGTTGGATATGTTTTTCAAGATTCTGATAGTCAATTGTTTATGCCAACGGTTTATTCGGATGTCTCATTTGCACCTAAGAATTATGGATACTCTAGTGCTGAGGTAAAAGAACGATGTGAGAAGGCTTTAAAACAAGTCGGATTACTAAAAAAGTCAGATCGTTTGATTTATCAATTGTCTGGTGGGGAAAAGAAACTTGTTGCGATTGCTGGAATTCTTACTTTAGATCCACAAATTTTATTGATGGATGAACCTTCTTCTGGCTTAGATCCAAAAAATCGAAAAAATTTGATTCACATTTTAAAAGGTTTAACCTGTGCTCAATTTATAGCAAGTCACGATTTAGATTTCATCTATGATACTTGTGAGCGTGTTGTTTTATTATATGATGGCAAAATTATCAAAGAAGGACCTGTTGAGCAAATTTTGAAAGATGAAAAGCTATTGCAGGCTTGCGATTTAGAACTACCATTACGATTTCAAAAATAAAAGGTATCATTGCGATACCTTTTTGCGTGGAATTAGCCAACTGTATTGTTTCATTAACATATCAATATCAATGCGTATGATTTTATAGGAAATCTGATTGTTTTCCATGTTTAAAATCATATAAGAACCATTTTTTCCATCTCTAGGAAGTGTAAGTGATCCTGGATTTAATATGAGTGTGTTTTTATATTTTTCATGAATCACACAATGCGTATGACCAAATAAGAATAGATCAGGATGATATAAATCAATTGTGCGATAAAGTTCATCTAGACTGTATTCAAATTCATCTCCATGCGTACAATATATTTTCTTATGTCCAATATTTAATTCTTGCGTTTTAGGAAGACTTATCAAATCATTATTTCCTTTTACACAAATGAAACCATTTAATCTCTTTTTAGATTGAGAATCTCCAAGGTGAATAAATTGGACTTGATCTTTGTATAGAGAAGTATATATGTGTTTTAAGATGATTAGAATGTCTTGATTTCCATGGTTATCAGATAAAACTATGATTCGCATGAATAGGCATCAAAATAGTCTTCGTAGACTTCTAAATTATCATCACTATGAACTAGAGCAGCAAAGAATTTATCTTTAATTTGTTCTCTTTTGACATTTTCCATGGGTTGTTGAAATTTGTAATCGCAAGCCCATAGATTTTCATTATGGTGTTTAACATTAGAAAATTTATGAAGCATTGTCGCAATGGCCATTTCTTCAGGGTATAAACACATTTTAAATGTATTTGAACAATAGGCTAAATTATCGACAAGAACTTGAGCACTTTCATGTGTTAAGATAAACCAAGGATAGCTTACATAAATTGTATCTTCCGTTTTTCTTTGCTTAAAAGAATGAACAAGTTTAGATGTAACCTTATTCATGGCACGAATGGTTTTGGAACTTTGAAAATCGTATGAGTTTGTGAAAAAGGCATAATCTTCAAATCTTTTTTTAACATCTTCATTTTGATCTGAATTATCAACTTCATAATAGATGTCTTCATTTTCATGTTCATTTAAATAATTTGTTAGTGTATTTTTTGATACGGTACAAATCATTCCATCTGTCATTGTTATAAAACGATCATATTGAAATCCGGCTTCTTTTTCATATTCAAGTGCATCTTTCATGAGTACAATGAACCCTCTTGGTAAAGACATATCCGCTGGTAAAGCTGTTTGTTGGTGATGAGCCACATGTAGAGCTGGCGTATCACAATAAGCTAAAATCAAATCATCTCTTAAATCATCTTCGTTGACCATAATATAAACGTCATCACCTTGGTTAATAAGAATATCTAGATTTTCTGTTAGCTCTTCAAAATTTTTTTTCATATAATGCATAAGATAAGCAATTTTCATTTTTAAAACCTCACTATGTATGTAAATATGGTAGAATATGTTCATGGAAAAAGCAATACTCATCGGTGTTTGTACGTGTGATAAAGACAATTTTGAATATCAAATGTTGGAAATGAAAGAACTTGCGAAGGCATGTCAAATAGACATTGCTTTTGAGGTTTCTCAAAATTTAGATCATGCGAATAATAAATATTATTTAAATTATGGAAAATTAGAAGAGGTAAAACGCATTATAGATGATTTAGAATTAGATTTAATTATTACTCTTGATTCTATATCTCCATCAGTGCAACGTAATATCACTTATTTTTTAAATTGTGAAGTTTTAGATAAAACGGCATTAATATTAGAGATTTTCTCTAGACGAGCTCATACAAAAGAGAGTATGTTACAGGTTGAAAGTGCCCGCTTAAAATATTTGCTTCCTCGACTTCAAGGTAGTTATAAGCATATGGATCGTCAACGAGGCGGCTCACAAAATAAGGGGTTGGGTGAAAAGAAAATAGAATTGGATGCGCGAAGAATTGAGAGTAAGATTCATACTGTAGACAAACAATTAAAGAAGATCCATACGCAAAGAGCGACACAGCGTAAACAAAGAAAAAAAGCACTTATTAAAAGTGTAGCTTTAACTGGTTATACAAATGTTGGAAAATCATCGATATTAAATGGTTTTGTTGAAAATGAGAAAAAGGTGTTAGAGAAAGATATGTTGTTTGCGACTCTAACAACTTCAACAAGACAAATTGAAACGCAAAACCATAATATTTTTACTTTAAGTGATACAGTTGGATTTATTAGTGATTTGCCACATACATTGGTTCAAGCCTTTCATTCAACTTTAGAAGAGGCAATTGTTTCAGATCTTATCTTAAAGGTGATGGATGCCTCTGATATGAATTTGGATGCACATAGACAAGTTTGTGAAGAAACTTTAAGGGATATAGGATGTGAAAATATTCCTTATTTATACGTTTACAATAAATGTGATAAAACAGCAATTGATTATCCTAAACGAGTTGATAATCGTATCTATATATGCGCAAACGAAAAAGAAAGTATTGAATTTTTAAAAAATGAAATTGAAAAAGAATTATTTCATATGGAATATTATCATGTTCAGATTTCTTATGATAAAAGTGCAATACTCAACTATATTCATCAAAATGGAAATGTCATTAAAGAAGAATATAAAGAGGATTGTATTGAACTTGAATTTTCTATTCAAGAAAATTTAGCGCATCGAGTTGATCGTTTACTAAATATTTAAAAAAGGAAGAAAATCAAATTAAGTTTTCTTCCTTTAATGTTTTTTCTAAGGCTTTTCCTGCAAGTAAGCATGTGTACAGACATCTTTGTTCTGGATGATGATGAACGGGTTTAATATGTGCACAATCAAGAGCTCCTAGTTCCTCTTTAAAATTGCGTGTATGTTTTTGAATAAGAGGACGAAGTGTATCTAATTCTTCATGCGCCTTTGTCTTACATGCGATTTTGGATAAAGCGGAAATCGTGCCAACAAGAGCACCACAGGTTGAACCAATAAACATGCCGCCTCCAAATCCTGCAAATAAGCGCATATCATCTTCATTGATGTTTAGATTATACGTGTCATTGCATGCATGAATTAATGTTTCAGAACAATTGTATCCACCTTCCACATAATATTTTTTGATATTTTTTTCTAATAAACTCATAGATAAAACTCCTTTTTCTAAATTGTAAAAAAAAGAAGAGTCTTTTTCAACTCTTCCAGCCAAAATCAGATAAGATTTCAAGAACATCTTCTTCAAAACTTCCAAAATATATTCCATTTTCTTTTAGCTTTTGATTGTTTAAACGATAATCTCTAAAACGATCTGTATACCGTTCATGATTTGGTAGTATATATTTTTGGATGACTTCTTCATTAGCCCCTATCGCATGTGCAACATAGAGTGCACTTTCATATGTAGATTTATCGTTATCAGATGCGCAATGATAAATGCCACTATCTAAATTCACAATTCGATCAAATTGTTTGGCAAGATGTTTGGCATAGGTCATACATCTTTTTTCATTGACTGTAAATAGGGTCGGATTTTGTGTAATCAATGCATTCATTACATTTTTAATGATACTTGGACTTGCCTTAACACCTTCATAACTAAGTCCCATCATCCAAGAAAAACGCAAAATGATTGAATTTTGAAGTTGATTTTTTATTAAGGTTTCGCATTCGATTTTATTTTGTCCATATACAGTTACGGATTTAGGTGTTTCTTCTTCAGTGAATGGTCCTTGATTTTCTTTTCCATTAAAAACTTGTTCAGTTGAACAAAATATGAGTTTTGCGTTTTTTTCTTTACATACATCTATAATCGCTTGTGTGCTTTCTACATTGATTTTATGTGCTAAGTCTGGGTTTTCATCACAAAATTTTGTCGTTGCGTTTGCGGCTGTATGAAAACAAATATCAAAATTTTGCTTTGAAATAAAAGCTTTTACATCTTCCGGATTTTGAAAATCGGCATCTTTTCTTGTCATGCGAATAAAATGAAAATGATCCTTTTGATAGGCATAGACTAAACTTGCGATATATCCATTTGATCCAGTTACTAGAATTGTTTTTTTGGCATTGAGCATAATACGTGTCCTCCTTTTAATATAGTCACTTTTTTACTAGAGTAGGGAACAAATAAACTGTCGTAGGCAGGTAATAAAATTTTTTCGTCTTGCCATTGGATCAAACAATCTTTATCGATGTTTGAAAGGATAAAATAAGAATGTGTACATTCTATAGTTTTATTTGTATCGGCATAAATTTCATCAACTGTAAACATTGGACAATCCCCAATTCTTCTTGTTTTATTTTGAGCAGGAATAAAGGTTGGCTTTAATTCTAAATCAACAACATCAAAAGATTCTTTTAAATGAAGTGGTCTTGTTTTACCATCTTTTCCAATTCGTCCATAATCATAAAACCGATATGTTGTATTCGAATTAGTACCGATTTCTAAGGCAAGAATATCTTTTCCTAATGCGTGAAGCATACCGGCAGGAATGGTGATGTAGTCGCCTTTTTTTACTGGATATTTTACTAAATACTTTTCCAGTGTTCCATTTTCTATGGATTTTTTAATTATGCTTTTAACAGTACAATTTGTTCCAGCAACAAGACTTGCGCCTTCTTTAGCATCTAAGATATACCAGCTTTCATATTTTCCATAATCATTTGAATGTTGTAGTGCATATTCATCGTCTGGATGCACTTGAATACTTAAAGCATCTTGAGTATCTAGATAAGCAAGTCTTAATGTTTCATGTAGGGTGTATCCTTTTCCGAGAATAGAATCAGGATCCTTTTTGATTGTATCAAGTAAAGTTGGATTTCCTTCTATGTTTTTTATAGTATTTGATCCATATGGGTGAGCAGAAACTTCCCACCATGTTCCATAACAGTCTTTGATTCCCCTTGCCTTTGAGATGTTGTTAGAACCCCAAATCGTATAATCTTTGATTGGGTTTAAAAGGAATGGTCTCATACTAGTTTCCTTCTTTTTCAAATTCTTCTAAAATTTTTAATGAAGAGCTTGTGCCAATTCGACTGGCTCCGGCATCAATCATGGCTTTACATGTTTGCCAATCTCGAATGCCTCCAGCAGCTTTGACTTTTACTTCACCTTGTACTGTATTAACCATAAGTTTGACATCTTCAAGTGTGGCTCCTGATGTACCAAAGCCTGTGCTTGTTTTAATGTAATCTGGCTTTATTTTTTTTGCGATGAGAGAAAGTTGTTTAATTTCCTCTTTTTCTAAGTAGCAATTTTCAAAAATAACTTTTGAGATGACATTGTTTTCTTTACAAATTTCTACAATGGATTTCATTTCTTCTTCGATATAATCCCAATTTTTCATTTTTGCTTGTCCTACATCAATGACATAATCAATTTCATCTGCTCCATCACCAATCGCAATTTTTGTTTCAGCTATCTTTGATTCTAGACCTGCTTGTCCTAATGGGAAACTGATGGCAGCTCCTACGTGTGTGTCTGTTCCTTTTAATTGTTCTTTACAAAATTTTACCCATGTTGTATTGATGGCGACCATGGCAGCTCCAATTTCTTTGGCTTCTTTACATAATTTTTCTAAATCGTCATTTGTTGCGTAAGCTTTTAAAAATGTGTGATCAAAATAATGTGCTAATTCTTGTTTGTTCATAGTGTACCTCCGTTTATAGTTTCATTTTTGCACAAATGAATAGAGGAATCAAGCAAATGTTATAACAATTGAAATATGTTATACTATTGTGGGTGATAAAAATGACAGTATTAGATAAAGGCATTCCTTATATTAAAGTATTAATGGTGATTTCTCGTAAGACAATCACAAAAGAGGTTGAATTGAATTCAAAGTATCATTATGTTGATTTTTCAGAGGATTTAAAGATGGATTGGTGTAAACTTCAGTGTGAGGTCAATCTTTTTGATTCTATGAAAGAGGCACAGGATAAATGGAACCAGATGATTTCTAGAGATAAAGATTTTTTTTCAAAACATTTTTTATTTGTAAAAGATGAAGAGGGAAATTTAGTTGGTAGTGCAGGATTATGGTATGGTTCTGATTTTGATGAAAGTCGTTTACGTGTGCATTATGTTGCGGTTAGTCAAGATCATCAGCATCAAAAGATTGCACAAGCCATGTTGACTCGTCTTTGTATAATGTATGATAAGATTCCAAGTAAATATCCATTATATTTAGTGACACAATCACAGAGTTATGGGGCTATAAAATGTTATTCTCGTTTGGGTTTTACTCCTTATTTAGGGACTTATCATGGTTCAAGTGAACAGAAAAGCAAACAGGCTTGGCAGAGTGTGACACAAATTTTAGCAGACCATTCTTGACACTGCTAAAAGTGTGTTGTATAGTATTAGCAGGCTTTGTGATAGAGTGCTAAAAAGGAGTGTTTAATATGGCTAGAAAAAAACAGTTTAAAGCAGAATCGAAACGATTATTAGATTTAATGATTAATTCAATTTATACTCATAAAGAAATTTTCTTACGTGAACTTGTATCGAATGCGAGTGATGCGATTGATAAATATTATTATGAAAGTCAAGGGCATGCGGATGCATCAAGTTTTGAGATTCGTTTAGAACCAAATAAAGAGGCTCGTACATTAACAATTCGTGATACAGGTATTGGTATGACGAAGGAAGAATTAGAAGAAAACTTGGGTACAATTGCCAAGAGTGGTTCTTTAGCTTTTAAAGAAGAGATGAAGAAAAAAGAAGAAAACAATGAAGATGTTGATATCATTGGTCAATTTGGTGTTGGCTTCTATTCAGCTTTTATGGTCGCAAAAGAAATTTGTGTTATTTCTAAAAAGGCAGGTAGTGATGAAGCGTATCAATGGATGAGTGATGGTGATAGTGGTTATGAAATCACAGAAGCTCAAAAGGATACAAATGGTACAACAATTATCTTAACTTTAAAAGAGGATACAGATGAAGAAAATTACTCTCAATATTTAGAGACGTATGAATTAAAGAGTTTAATTAAAAAGTATTCTGATTATATTCGTTATCCTATTAAGATGAATGTGGAAACACAAAAGGTTAAAGAGGGTACGGAAGAGAGTGAAAAGCCTGAATATGAAACAGTAATTGAGGATGAAACTCTTAACTCGATGATTCCTTTGTGGAAACGTCAGAAATCTAAGATTACAGATGAAGAATACAATCAATTCTACAAGGATCATTTCTATGATTATCAAGATCCTCAAAAGGTGATTCATTTTAGTGTTGAAGGAAATACAAGCTTTACAGCGTTATTATATATCCCATCACATTTACCTCAAGGTTTTTATAATCAAGACTATAAGAAGGGTTTACAATTGTATTGCCGAGGCGTATTCATTATGGATCATGCTGAAGAATTGCTTCCTGATTCATTGCGTTTTGTGAAAGGTTTAGTGGATTCTCAAGATTTATCTTTAAATATTTCTCGTGAAATGTTGCAGCATGATCATCAGTTGAAGTTGATTGCGACTCGTATTGAAAAGAAAGTCTTAAATGAACTTGGTGAAATGCTTGCGAAGAATCGTGAGGATTATGAAAAATTCTTTACTGAATTTGGTGTAAACTTGAAGTTTGGTGTCTACAACAATTATGGTATGGATAAAGATAAATTCCAGGATTTATTATTGTTCTATTCTTCAAAGGAAAAGAAATATACAACTTTATCTGAGTATGTAAGTCGTATGAAGGAAGATCAAAAGGATATCTACTTTGTTTCCGGTAGTGATATTGATTTGATTGATAAGATGCCTGTTGTTCAAACATTAAAGAGTAAAGAATATGAAGTTTTATATTTAACGGATAGTGTTGATGAGTTTGTAATGCAGACTTTGATGAACTACAAAGAAAAAACATTTAGAAATGCTGCACAAGGTGATTTAGATTTAAATACGGAAGAAGAGAAGGAAGCTTTAAATAAGTCTAAAGAAGAAAATAAAGATTTATTAGATTTTATGAAAGAATCTTTAAATGGAGAAGTGAGTGAGGTTAAGCTTTCTAGCAAGTTGATTGATGATCCTGTTTGTTTAACAGCTGGAGAAGGTATTTCTTTTGAGATGGAAAAAGTCTTTGCGAATATGCCTGAAAAGAATCCAATGCCTATGAAGGCTACAAAGATTTTGGAAATCAATCCAAACCATCCTATTTTTGAAAAAATTAAAGGATTGTATCAAGAAGATAAAGATAAGGTCAAAGAGGTTACGGAAGTCTTATATGATCAAGCTTTATTGATTGAAGGATTTGCGATTAAAGATCCTATTGCGTATTCAAGAAAGATTTGTGAATTGTTAGTGAAATAGCATATTGACTCATGCCTAGGGCATGGGTCTTTTAATTTGAATTTATCACTTACAACATGATATATTAATTCTATCAAAAAGTAGGGGTTAATATGCAGTATTCAGAATTTATCAATAAAGTAAAAGATATGGATTCTTTATCGTTGGTTGAACAAGAAAAGTTTTATCAATCCATTTTAAATGAGAATCAGTTTGGCTCTAATATTTATGTTGCCGCTACATTTTATTTGGGAATGGTTTATTATCGTGATGGTAAGTTTTCAAAGGCAAAAAAAATCACAATGCCTATTGTAGTGGAATATCAAAATATTCCTTTTACTCGTGAAATCATTTCTTGTTTTAACTTAATGGGCGTTATGTACTATTATGATGGGGCTCATGTCTTGTCTCGTTACTATACGCAAAAGGCATTAGATATTGCTTTAGAGCATGGTGAAAAATTTCGATATGCCTATGAATATAATAATATTTCCATTGACTATATGAAGGAAAATAAATATGAGGAAGCTTTAGATAAACTTCTTTTGGCTAAAGAATATTTACCTTATTGTGATGAATATATGGCTGCGTATGTTTATTTAAATTTATCAGTTACATATAAAGAATTAAATCGACTAGAAGAAGCTTATGAAGCTTTTAGTACTGGTTTAAATGAACATAATGGTAGAGGTGTCATTTTAGAAGATTATCTTTCTTGTGGCATGGAGCTATTCTATAAGATGGATAGAAAAGAAGAATATATTCAATATAGAGATGAACTTATATCCTTATTAGATACAATGTACGCTGCTGAATACATTGATTCTTGCTGCTCCTTATTTGCTTGTTTTTTAAAATCCAATGATTATGATTCATGTCAAGAGATGTTAAGGCGCATGGATGACTATATGCTTAAGCATGTGCGAGAAATTCGCGTTGGCTTACTTGTTGAAACAAAACGATATGAATTTGGTAAACAAACAAACCAAACGGAAATTATGTTGCAGGCGTTAGAACAAAAAAATGCATATTATCAACAGATTTATGAAGAATCTCAAATTCAACGTAGTGAAGATATGGATCGTTATTTTGATATGAGTAAAAAGCTACAAAATGCCTACGAGAATGAGATGAAGGCCAATCGTGTTAAAACAGAATTTTTATCCAATATGTCTCACGACATTCGTACACCAATCAATGGTATTTTAGGAATGCTTCAAATCATTGATGCCTGTCCAAATGATAAAGAACGAATGGATGATGCGCATTCAAAAATATGGGCAAGTAGTGAACATTTATTGTCTTTAGTCAATGACATTCTTGATATGAGTAAGCTTGAAATGAATTCTGTCGTTTTAGAAAGCAAGCCTTTTGACATGGATGAATTACTTGATCAAGTTAAACTTATTTGTTTATCCCAAACAGAAGAAAATCATTTAACGGTGAAACAAGAACGTCATCTTAAACACAATAAATGTATTGGAAGTCCTGTCCATCTACAAAAAATATTATTAAATCTTTTCAGTAATGCGGTTAAATACAATAAACCAAATGGTTCTATTTATACTTGTTTAAAAGAAATAAAAGAAATCGATGACTATGTATATTATGAATTTATCATTAAAGATACAGGTATCGGTATGAGTGATGAATTTATAAAAACGCAACTCTTCAAACCTTTTTCTCAAGCCAAAATCAATTCGAAAAATAGTAGTGGACTAGGAATGGCCATTGTATATGAATTGATTAACAAAATGGAAGGTAGTATTGAGGTGGAAAGTGAAATAGATAAAGGTACAATGTATCGTGTTGTTCTTCATTTTAAAATCAATAAATCTTGTGTTGAAAAGAGTATAAAACATAAAGAGAAGTTGAGCTTAGATAATCTATCTATTTTGGTTGTAGAAGACAATGAATTGAATATGGAAATCGTTGAATTTATGCTTCAAAATGCTCATGCGAATGTGATTAAGGCAAAAAATGGATTAGAAGCACTTAATTTAGTAAAAGATGCCAACGAACATTTCGATTTAATTTTAATGGATTTGACAATGCCAGTCATGGATGGATATGTCGCAACAAAAAAGATAAGAGAATTTAATAAAAAAATTCCGATTTTGGCCATGAGTGCCAATGCTTATCAACAAGATGTTTCTAAGTGCATGGAAATCGGAATGAATGGTCATATTAGTAAACCATTGTATATGGATGATTTAGTCGAGAAGATTATCACAATATTAGATGATAATGCCGCTTAAATGATCGATTTCATGTTGAATGATTTGAGCAACAAAACCTTCATAAGATTTGATTTGTTTCTTGAAATTTTCATCTTGATATTCAACAGTAATTTTTTCATATCGAGTACAAGCCCTTTGACCTTGTAAGGATAGACATCCTTCTTCGGTTTTATAGGGCTTTGATTTTTTTGTGATTTTTGGATTGAACATAACAATTTGGCAAGGCCCAACAGAAAATATAATGATGTTTTTTGATACACCAATCATATTGGCAGCCATACCAACACAACGATCACTATAGAATGAAAGGGTGTCTTTTAAATCTTGAGCAACTTTTAAATCTAATTTTGTGGCAGGAGTAGATGGAATTGATAAAAACTTTATATCTTTCATTATTGGTTGAATCATAATGTACCTCTTTTCTTATTCTTTAAAATCATATTTTGTTTTATCGTAAAAAACAAGTGGTTGCAGAAAATTGCCTTTATTTGTATAATTTTTCGTATGGTAAAAAATATTATATTTGATTTAGGAAATGTGTTAGTTGAATTTAATGTTGATAAAATGATTCATCATTTTTTTTCATCTAAACAAGAAGAAATAAAAGAATTTTATTTTGCATCTTTATGGAATGAATACGATCAAGGGTTACATTCTAAAAAAGAAATGATTGAGATGGGGATTGAATATTTTCCTGAACAGAACGAAGAAATTATTGAATTAATGGAAAATTGGACTCATTTTGTGGTACCGGTTCGCAAAAATGTTGAGTATTTAAAAACACTTAAAAATTTAGGCTATCATGTTTATATTCTATCGAATATTCCTGAGGATGATACCCTTTATTTAAAAAGCTTGGGCGTATTTGATTCAATTGATGGGGGCATATTCTCTTATCAAGTTAAGATGATTAAGCCAGATAAAAGAATTTATGAGTGTTTATTAAATACATATCATTTATGTGCTGAAGAATGTCTATTTTTGGATGATCGAAAAGAAAATATAGAGAGTGCAAAAGCATTGGGATTTCATGTATCTCATGTAGAAAATGTGGATGATGTGATTGGGAAAGTTGAGGAAATCATACATGAAGTGTAAGGTAGAAAAGATTTGTGGTGGATGTTCATTATTGAAATTAAAGCCAAATATGCAGGCAGCAAAGAAAAAAGAGTATGTTGAAGGGCTTGTAGAAAAATCGCATTTAAAAGTTCGTGTAGGCGATGTTTTAATGGCTAAACAAGATACGCATTATCGAAATAAAGTGATTGTTGGTTTTGCGAAGGAAAAGGGTAAAGTGTATTCTGGATTATATGCTTCTCATTCTCATCGTGTTGTGAAAACTGAAAATTGTATGATGCATCCACAAATCATTAATGAAATTATCAATAAGATTACCGAACTTGTCTCTTCAATGAAAATTGAGCTTTATAATGAAAGAACAGGTACAGGATTATTACGTCATGTGTTGATCCGTTGGGGACATACAACAGATGAAGTCATGGTTGTCTTTGTGACAAGTCAAAAAATGTTTCCTTCAAGAAAAAATATGGTAAATGTGCTTGTTCATGAGTTTCCACAAATAAAAACGATTGTTCAAAATATCAATCCAAGAAAAACAAGTATTGTTTTACAAGATGAAGCTATGGTTTTATATGGAAATGGTTTGATTACAGATGAATTGTGTGGATTAAAAATCTCTTTTGGGCACAATTCTTTTTATCAAATTCATTCTCAACAATGTGAAGAATTATATGCCTTGGGTAAAAAAATGTTGGATTTAAAACCAACAGATACACTTTTAGATACATATTGTGGTGTTGGTACGATTGGTCTATCGATGAGTGATGCTTGTAAAAAAGTGGTTGGAGTTGAAGTGAATCGTGATGCGATTGAAAATGCCAAATTGAATGCGAAACAGAATAAGATTTCAAATATTGATTTTGTGGCAATGGATTCAACAAAATTTATGGAGCAAGCCCAAAAATTCCATAATCATTTTGATGGCATTATATTAGATCCACCTCGTGCTGGAACAACAGAGCGCTTTATTGAAGCGGCTTGTAGCTTGAATCCAAGAAAAATATTATATATTTCATGTGATCCAAGAACACAAGTAAGGGATTTATTGAAATTTAAAAAATGTGGATATTATACAAATAAGCTTGAGTTAGTTGATTTATTTCCTTACACAGATCATGTTGAGAGTGTTTGTGTTTTAGAAAAGAAAAACATGAATTTTAAACCAACAAAGAAATCGCAACGCCAAGCACAATATAAATCAAAGAAAATCAATACACGTAAAAGTCCTCGATGAAGGACTTTTTCTATGTACTTTTTAAGTAAATTGGTATAAAATTTTAACGGATATATTGAAAAGGAGAAAAATAAATATGAATTTATCACCACTTCAAAAAGCGAGATATGAATACAGTCCAAAATTACCTGGAATGTTAAGAAACGGTATCTCAGAAATTTGTGTGAAAGAAGGAGAAGCTACACAAAGTGTTGCAGATCAAGAAAAGATTTCTGCATTATTCCCAAATACATATGGTAAAAAAGAAATTACTTTCGAAAAGGGAACTAACACTTCAGAAGCTAAAAAACAAGTTGTAGGTGTTATCCTTTCTGGTGGACAAGCACCTGGTGGACACAATGTTGTTTGTGGATTATATGATGCTTTAAAGGCAACAAGTAAAGAAAATGTTCTTTATGGATTTAAAAATGGTCCTGCAGGATTATTGGAAGACAACTACTTAGTATTCGATGATGAATATATTGATCAATATCGTAATACAGGTGGATTCGATATCATTGGTTCAGGAAGAACAAAATTAGAGACAGAAGAACAATTTGCCGTAGCCGCAAAGGTTTGTGAAAAACACGGAATCACAGCTATCGTTATTATTGGTGGAGATGATTCAAATACAAATGCTGCTGTACTTGCAGAATATTTTGCAGCTCATAATACAGGAGTTCAAGTTATTGGTTGTCCAAAAACAATCGATGGCGATTTGAAAAATGAAGATATCGAATGTTCATTTGGATTTGATACAGCTACAAAAACTTATAGCGAAGTTATCGGAAACATCGAACGTGATGCGAACTCAGCTAAAAAATATTGGCACTTTGTGAAGGTTATGGGACGTTCAGCAAGCCATGTTGCCTTAGAATGTGCTCTTGAAACACAACCAAACATCTGCTTAATTTCTGAAGAAGTTGCTGCTAAAAAACAATCATTATCAGAAATCGCTGATTACATTGCTGATTCAGTAGCAAAACGTGCTGCTAATGGAAATAACTTCGGTGTTGCGATTATTCCAGAAGGTGTAGTTGAATTTGTTCCTGAATTCAAAACATTAATTGCTGAAATCAACGAATTATTAGCTGGTAGCAAGGCTGATGAATTTAATGCATTAGCTACTTGGGCAGAAAAATATGCATTTATTGAAAAAGGTTTAACAGCTGAATCTATGGCTGTATTCGCTATTTTACCTCAAACAATTCAACAACAATTATTCTTAGAAAGAGATCCTCATGGAAACGTACAAGTTTCTTTAATTGAATCAGAAAAATTGTTCTCAGCATTGGTTGCTGATAAATTAGCCGAAAGAAAAGCTGCTGGAACTTACAATGGTAAATTCAGTGCATTACATCACTTCTTCGGATATGAAGGACGTTGTGCATTCCCATCTAACTTTGATGCTGATTATTGTTATT
>CAVBGZ010000012.1:0-31252 GCA_963595075.1 Waltera intestinalis | reverse complement strand
ACTTCTTTAGCACACTCTTTACCTTCGTGAATGGCCCAAACAACTAAAGATTGACCTCGATGAACATCACCTGCGGCAAAGTATTTATCAACACTAGTTTGATAAGAATTTGGTTTAGTAACAATCGTATTTCTAGGCGTTGTCTCTAATTTAAATTTGTCTTTGATTAAATCTTCAACACCAACAAATCCAGCAGCTATTAATAATAATTCGCAATCTAGAATTTGTTCAGAACCTTTTTCTTCTTCAAGCTTACCATCTTTAAAATGCACTTTAACCGTTTTTACTTGTTTCAAATGACCTTCTTTATCAGCAATCAATTCTTTGATTGTTGTTTCATAAATACGAGGATCTTTTTTGAATACCGCAATTGCTTCTTGTTGTCCATAATCTGTTTTACAGATTTTTGGCCATTCTGGCCATGGGTTTGAATCCAAACGTGTGTCTGGTGCTTTTGGCATCATTTCAATTTGAACCACTGAAGCACAACCTTGACGAATACTTGTACCTACACAGTCATTACCTGTGTCACCACCACCAACAATAATGACATTCTTATATTTAGCACTAATTTCTTCATTCGTACTATCAAGAACATGTTTTGTTGCTTTTGTAAGGAAATCAACCGCAAAATAAACACCATTTACATTACGATTTTTAACATTTAAATCACGCGCTTTCTTTGAACCGCACGCAAAAATAATCGCATCATATTCTTTTTCTAATTCTTTCTTTGTGATATCTTTTCCAACATTGACGTTGCATTTGAATTCAATGCCTTCTGCTTTTAATAATTCGACACGTCTTTTAATATATGTCTTTTCCAATTTCATATTTGGAATACCATACATTAGTAATCCACCCGGATGATCTTCACGCTCATATACACAAACTGTATGTCCTCTTTGGTTTAATTCATGCGCAACAGCAAGACCTGAAGGACCAGAACCAATGACTGCTACTTTTTTATCCGAACGAACTGTTGGCACATTTGGTTGCATCCAACCATTTTTATATGCAGTTTCAATAATGTACAGTTCATTTTGGTTGATTGTTACAGAATCTCCATCTCTTCCATTTAAACATGCCTTTTCACAAAGGGCAGGGCAGACACGTCCTGTAAACTCTGGAAATGGATTTGTTTTCAATAATCTAGATAAAGCTCGTAAATCGTTACCGTTATAAATTTCATCGTTCCATTCTGGAATTAAATTATGCAAAGGACAGCCTGTAACCATTCCTTTGATTTTTATAGCTGATTGACAAAATGGAACACCGCAATTCATACATCGTCCACCTTGTTTACGTCTTTCTTCTTCATCTAATTGAGGGTGAAATTCGTTAAAATTAGTAATTCTTTGTAAAGGAGGAATGGCAGCATTCTCTTTACGATC
The DNA here is from genome assembly GCA_963595075.1 of Waltera intestinalis. Taxonomy (GTDB): domain Bacteria; phylum Bacillota_I; class Bacilli_A; order Erysipelotrichales; family Erysipelotrichaceae; genus Holdemanella. The sequence continues at coordinate 29,858 of CAVBGZ010000012.1, read as the reverse complement.
GAATTCTAAAAATCCTGTAGGTTTTCCCATAACTTTTCCTCCTTACGCATGTATTTGCTCAAATGCTTTTAATTGAGCTTCATCATCATGATATCCTTTAGATTTTAAATCTTGGATGGCATTGGTAATCTTTTCAAAATCTTTAGGCACGATCTTTTTGAAATCAGCAAGATGTAAATCTAAATCTTTTAAAATCTTTTTAGCCACTTCAGATTTTGTGTATTTGTAATGATTTGAAAGTAACGTTTCTAAAGTTTCTTTATCCGCTTTACCTTCTACTTCATACGTATTTACTAATTCTTTATTTAAACGTAAGTACATATCATGATTTGGATCATAAATATAAGCTATACCACCAGACATACCAGCAGCTAAGTTTTTACCTGTTGGACCCAAAATGACAACAGTTCCACCAGTCATATATTCTAAACCGTGATCGCCACAACCTTCAACGACAGCGGTTGCACCAGAATTACGGACACAGAATCTCTCACCAGCTTTACCACGAATATAAGCTTCACCACTTGTTGCTCCATAGAAAGCAACGTTTCCAATAATAACGTTTTCTTCTGCAACAAATCCAGCGTTTTCTTTAGGCGCTATAATCAATTTACCTCCAGATAAACCTTTACCAAAGTAATCATTCGCATCTCCACGAACATCAAATGTAATTCCTTTTTGTACAAAAGCACCAAAAGATTGACCAGCACCACCTATACAATGAATCGTAAATGTATCATCATCTAATGTATTTTGATATTTTTTTGTGACTTCACTAGAGAAGATTGTACCAACGGTACGGTCTGTACTTGAAATTTGGATCGTTTCTTCATGTTTTTTCTTTGAAGCCAATGCTTCTTTGAATTTTGGAAGTAATACTTTCATATCTACTGTATTTTCAAGCTCAAAATTATATGAATCTTTAGGATTATAGACAATATTTTCTGGCTTCATAATAATCTCTTCATAGTCCATATTTGCGTTTTCAATGACTTCAAGATTATCTGTATGACCAACCATTTCATTCACTGTTCGATATCCTAGTTCTGCCATGATTTCGCGTAGTTCACGAGCTATAAATAACATAAAGTTCATAACATATTCAGGCTTACCTTTAAATCTTTTTCTTAATTCTTTATTTTGAGTTGCGACACCAAATGGACAAGTATCTAAGTTACATACACGCATCATCATACAACCCATAGTTACTAGTGGGGCAGTCGCAAAACCAAATTCTTCTGCACCTAATAAACATGCGATTGCTACATCTCGACCTGTCATTAATTTACCATCTGTTTCAATAATGACATGGCTTCTTAAACCATTTTCTACTAAATTTTGGTGAGCTTCCGCAAGACCTAATTCCCAAGGTAAACCAGCATGATGGATACTACTTTGTGGAGCAGCCCCAGTACCACCATCGTAACCAGAAATCAATACAACAGTAGCTCCGGCTTTGGCAACACCAGAAGCAATCGTTCCAACACCTGCTTCAGATACAAGCTTAACACTAATTCTTGCATCACGATTCGCATTTTTTAAATCGTAGATTAATTGTGCTAAGTCTTCAATGGAATAAATATCATGATGTGGAGGAGGGGAAATTAAAGACACACCTGGAGTTGAATAACGTGTTTTTGCTATCCATGGATATACTTTTTTACCAGGTAAGTGACCACCTTCACCAGGTTTTGCACCCTGTGCCATTTTTATTTGGATTTCTTTTGCGCTTACCAAGTATTCTTCCGTTACTCCAAAACGTCCTGAAGCCACTTGTTTGATGGCTGAATTCTTTTCAGTACCCAAACGTTCTGGCTTTTCTCCACCTTCACCAGAATTTGATTTACCACCTAAACGGTTCATCGCAATAGCCATACAAGTATGCGCTTCCTCGGATATAGAACCATATGACATTGCTCCGGTTTTAAAACGTTTCACAATTTCATATTCACTTTCTACTTCTTCCAAAGGAATGGATTCTTGTGTTTTTTTGAATCTTAATTGATTTCTTAAATGATGTTTTTGATCTTTTTCATTTAATTCTTTTGAATACTCTTTGAAAAGGTCATAATCATTGTTTTGTGTTGCTCTTTGAAGCTTAACAATTGTTTCAGGAGAATATAAATGATCTTCTTTACCAGGTCCTTTACGTAATTTATGGAAACCTATAGAGTCAAGGCTTGTATCTGTATGCAATCCAAGTGGATCAAAAGCATGATCATGATGGAAAATTAAATCATTTTCAATTTCATTTAATCCAATTCCACCAACTCTTGATACAGTGTTTGTAAAGTATGAGTCAATAACTTCTTTACTAATACCAATTGCTTCAAATATTTGTGCCCCTTGATAAGATTGTAAAGTCGAAATACCCATCTTAGCCGCAATTTTAACAATTCCATGCAAAATAGCTTCGTTATAATCATCAATCGCAATGTTGATTTCTTTATCAAGCATATTTAATTGTATCATTTCTTCAATACATTCATGAGCAAGATAAGGATAAATAGCGGTTGCACCATAACCTAAAATAGTCGCAAATTGATGAACATCTCTAGGTTCACCAGATTCTAGAATAATTGAAATTGTAGTCTTCTTCTTTGTTTTTACTAAATGTTGCTCTAATGCACTAACGGCAAGTAGGCTAGGGATGGCCATATGACTTTCATCTACACCCTTATCTGATAATATTAAGATATTTGCACCATTTCGATACGCTTTATCACATTCAACAAATAAGTTTTCCAAAGCATCTTTTAAATTTGTTCCGCGATAAAATAATAATGAAATCGTTTGATTTTTAAATCCAGGACGATTTAACATTCTGATTTTATCCATATCACGAGAAGTTAAGATTGGATTATTTACTTCTAAAACCGTACAGTTATTGCTGGCATCTTGTAAAAGGTTACCTTCAGAACCAATGTAAATCGTTGTATCTGTAACGACTTCTTCACGCAAAGAGTCAATAGGAGGATTAGTAACTTGTGCAAATAATTGTTTAAAATAATGGAACAAACTTGGATGATTTTTAGAATAGATAGCCAAAGGAATATCTGTTCCCATTGAAGCTGTTGGCTCTACCTTTACTTTTGCCATTGGTAAAATAATATCTTTTACATCTTCATACGTATATCCGAAAACTTTATATAAAATATCACGTTCTTTTTGTGAATGAATATGCGTTTTCTTATCGGGAGCAGGTAAATCAGTTAAATGTAAAAGGTGACGATCTAACCATTCTCCGTAAGGATGTGAATTTGCGTGTTCATTCTTTAAATCATAATCTGTAATTAATTCTTGTTTTACAGTATCAACAAGTAACATTTTACCTGGTTCAAGACGAGATTTTTTTATGATTTTTGATTCATCTAAATCCAATACACCAACTTCACTTGATAAAATCAACATATTGTCACTTGTTAAGTAATAACGAGATGGACGTAATCCGTTACGGTCCAGTACAGCACCAACAACATCACCGTCACTAAATAAAATGGCAGCAGGACCATCCCATGGTTCCATCATTGTTGCGTAATAATGATAGAAGTCTTTTTTCTTTTGATCCATATCTACATGTTTCCATGGTTCAGGAATTGTGATCATAACAGCTTTGGCTAAAGGCATACCATTCATCACAAAGAATTCTAGGGCGTTATCAAGCATAGCTGAATCACTACCACTCGCATTAATGATTGGTAAAATTTTGTGGCCTTCCTGTTTTAATAGGGAAGACTTCATACTTTCTTCACGAGCTAACATTTTATTTGCATTTGCACGAATTGTATTGATTTCACCATTATGGGCTATAAAACGATTCGGATGCGCTCTTTGCCATGATGGAGTTGTGTTTGTTGAGAAACGTGAATGCACAATCGCGATGGCACTCTTATAATCTGTGTCGAGTAAATCTTTGTAGAATTGACGAAGCTGTTTTACTAAGAACATCCCTTTGTAGACGATTGTACGGCTTGATAAACTTGCTACATAGGTTTCAGGACAACTATGTTCGAATTCACGACGAATCACATAAAGTAAACGGTCAAATTCTAATCCTTTTTCTAGGTGAGCAGGTTTTTCGATAAAAGCCTGATAGATTGCAGGCATACAATCTTTTGCTTTTTGTCCCAAGATTTTATCATCGCATGGAACTTTTCTCCAAGTGATAAATTTTGCACCTTCTTGTTTTACGATATTTTCAAACATTTTTTTATGTTGATTTTGTTTTAGTTTTTGCGTTGGGAAAAAGAACATACCAATTCCATATTCACGTTCGTTTGGAAGCGTAAATTTTTCTTTTTTTGCCACTTTCTTAAAAAAATCGTTTGAAATTTGAAGAAGAATACCGACACCATCTCCAACTTTTCCAGAGGCATCTTTTCCTGCTCTATGCTCTAATTTTTCAACGATATGCAATGCTTTATCAACAACGTCATAACTTTGTGTTCCATCTATTTGTACAACGGTTCCAATTCCACATGCATCATGTTCTAATTCATAATTCATAGTATCAACCTTTCTATTTTCCACTGTCTCCATAATTTGATAAGTACCTAGCACTTGGGTCTTTGACGTCACATCCTTGCCATTCTTTATTTGGCATCCAGAAATCTTTAATCATGTGAGCTTGATTTGGATAATATTTTTCAAACAATTCTCGATAAAGTAAAGATTCTTTTGTGAATGGAGTAGCATATGCGTATTTTTTAATTTTTTCTTCATATTCTTCATCTGTATAGAATGCGTTTGCGTATTCTTTAATGTCATCACTTAAAGAGTGTCCGACCGCATCAGAGAAGGCAGCTTTTTCTCGCATAAGGATGTCATATGGTAAAATTTCATCCTTTTCAAAGGCATGACGTAATAAGTATTTACCTTTGTTGTAGGTGTTCATCTTTTTACTTGGATCAATATGCATAACATAATCTACAAAGTCTAAATCACCAAAAGGCACACGAGCCTCAATGGAGTTTACAGAAATACATCGATCGGCTCTTAGTACATCATACATATATAATTCACGAACACGTTTTTGCGCTTCTTCTTGGAAAGCTTGCGCACTTGGTGCAAAATCTGTGTATTTGTAACCAAATAATTCATCGCTGATTTCACCCGTTAATAGTACACGTATATCTGTTGTTTCATGAATGGCTTTACAAATAAGGTACATTCCAATGCTTGCACGTATTGTTGTGATATCAAAAGTGCCTAATGCTTTGATGACAGGTTCAATGGCAGAAATAACATCGTCTTTATTGATGATTATTTCTGTATGATCACTACCAATATAGTCTGCAACTTCTTTTGCGTATTTTAAGTCAATCGCATCGATATCCATACCAATCGCAAATGTACGAATTGGTTTTTTTAAGATATTGGCACTTACAGCACATACTAATGATGAATCTAAACCACCACTAAGTAAGAATCCTAAAGGTGCATCTGCATCAAGTCTTTTTTCAATTCCGGTAACAAGTTTGTCATGGATGTTTTGGCAAATCGTTTCCAAATCATCCTCATTATATTGTTCTGTTTTTGCAATATCTCTGTAGCAAGTAAATGTCCCATTCGCATAGTAATGTCCAGGAGGAAAGGGAAGAATCTTATCCGTTAAACCAATTAAGTTTTTAGCTTCAGAAGCAAACATGATATTCTTGTCTGAATCATACCCATAAAATAATGGTCTTATACCAATAGGATCTCTTGCGGCGATAAATTCATTTGTTTGACCATCATAAATAATACATGCATATTCGGCATCTAATTTTTCGAACATATCTAATCCGTATTTTTCATATAAAGGCAACAAAACTTCACAATCACTTTCACTGGTAAAGGTGTACCCATCTTCAATGAGTTCTTCTTTCCATTTTCTAAAGCCATAGATTTCACCATTACAAACGACGGCATTCTTTTTATAGTGAAATGGCTGCATACCACTAGGATCAAGTCCCATAATGGCAAGTCTTTGAAATCCTAAATAACCTTTTTCAAATGATTCGACTCTTGTATCATCTGGTCCTCTTGATGTTGTTTTTTCTAAAGATTTTATAACGATTGATTGGTCTATTTTTTTTGATTCATAACCTATAATTGTACACATTTTTATATTCCTCCTTAGGATGGAAAAGCCGGCGCTAAGCCGGTTTTTCGATTTATAGAATTCCAAACAATAATTTTCCGTAAGTTGGGAATGGCCATTTTTCTTGACTTGTTAATACTTCTAACTTGTCACATGGCTCTCTTAATGCTTGCATATCTTGAATGATATTATCTCTTACAAAGAATGCAGATTTTTCAAAATCTTCAATTCCATGTAATTCATCAATATCTTTTTGAAGTTTTAATAAAGCTTCATAAGCTTTTCCTTCTAAATCTGAAATTTCTTTTACAGTTTCAGATTCGTATGTAGAAGTAGCTCCAATTTGTGCTTTTGCCAAAGCTGTATCAGTTAAAGTTTTTGAATATGTTGCTACCGCAGGTAAAATTTGTTTTGATGCAATATCTACCATTGTTAATGCTTCGATATTAATTTCCTTTACATATTCGTCCATCAAAATTTCATATCTTGATTCAACTTCATCTTTAGATAAAACTTTTTGTCTTTCGAATAATTCAATGTTTTCTTCATGTACGAAGTAAGGAAGAGCATCTGGAGTTGTTTTTAAGTTTAATAATCCTCTCGATTCAGCTTCTTTTACCCATGAATCATCATATCCATTACCGTTGAAGATAATACGTTTATGGTTTTTAATCGTATCTTTGATTAATGCATGCAATGTTGTATCGAAGTCTGGCGCACTTTCTAAGATGTTCGCAAACTGTTCTAATTCATCCGCAATAACTGTATTTAAGATAATATTGCATCCTGCAATAGATGAGTTAGATCCTGGCATTCTGAATTCGAATTTGTTTCCAGTGAATGCGAATGGACTTGTACGGTTACGATCTGTTGAGTCTTTAGGGAATTTAGGAAGAACTGTAGCACCAATCTTCATTAATTCTTTTTCTTTACCGTCATAAGGTTGATCTTCTTCGATAGCTTTTAATACAGCGGCTAATTCATCACCTAAGAAGATTGAAATGATTGCTGGTGGAGCTTCATTTGCACCTAGACGGTGATCGTTTCCTGCAGTCGCTACACTTAATCTTAATAAATCTTGATGCTCATCAACTGCTTTAATGATGGCAGCCAAGAATAATAAGAATTGAGCATTTTCATGAGGTGTTTCACCTGGTTCTAATAAATTCAATCCTGTATCTGTTGATAATGACCAGTTGTTATGTTTACCAGATCCGTTGATTCCATCGAATGGTTTTTCATGTAACAAAGCAACTAATCCATGCTTTTTAGCTACTCTTTGAATCAATTCCATTGTTAATTGGTTGTGATCTGTCGCAATATTTGTTGTTGAGAATATTGGAGCTAACTCATGTTGAGCTGGCGCAACTTCGTTGTGTTCAGTTTTAGCTAAGATTCCTAGCTTCCATAATTCTTTATTTAAATCTGTCATGAATTCTTGAACACGTGTTTTGATTGTACCAAAATAGTGATCTTCTAATTCTTGACCTTTTGGACATGGTGCACCAAATAATGTGCGTCCTGTGTAGATCAAATCTTTACGATCTTTATAGTAGTCAACGTCAACTAAGAAATATTCTTGTTCAGGTCCTACTGTTGTTTTAATCGTATGAACGTCTGTATTACCGAATAATTTAACAATACGTAATGCTTGTTTATTGATAGCTTGCATACTTCTTAATAGAGGTGTTTTCTTATCAAGAGCATGTCCTGAATAAGAACAGAATGCTGTTGGAATACATAATACACCATTTTTAATAAATGCATATGATGTTGGATCCCAAGCTGTATAACCTCTAGCTTCAAATGTAGCTCTTAAACCACCATTAGGGAAGCTTGAAGCATCTGGCTCACCTTTAATCAATTCTTTTCCAGAAAATTCCATGATTACTTTTCCATCTTTAGATGGGTTGATAAAGCCATCATGTTTTTCAGCAGTAACACCAGTCATTGGTTGGAACCAGTGCGTGTAATGAGTGGCTCCTTGTTCAATAGCCCATTCCTTCATCGCATGTGCTACGGCATTCGCGATTTTGATATTGAGTTGTTTTCCTTCATGAATTGTTTTTTCCAATTCGCGATATGTGTCTTTTGCTAACTTTTCACGCATTACTGATTCATCGAATACTGCGCTTCCAAAAATTTCTTCTACTACAGATTTCATAACAGGTCTCCTTCTTCCATAAAAAAACAAGGACAACAAAAAGAAAGTATAAAATATACCTTACTTTTTGGCGCCCTTGCCATGTATGTTTTGATTATAGCGTCTTAAAAATATTTGTCAATACGAAAAATGTAAATTCTGAAAATTATTGTAAAACATTTCATTGTATTTTCATTCAAATCATTATATAAATAATATATTGAAGGAAAGAGTGTGAATATATGACTTATAAAGATGTATTAAATTTTTGCGAAGAACAAGATGTTCGTTTTATTCGTTTATGTTATTTTGATGTTTTTGGAAAACAAAAAAATGTTTCGGTTTTGCCAAATGAATTAGCTCGCGCTTTTGAGCAGGGAATCTCATTTGATGCATCCGCAATAGATGGATTTTTAGATGAAGTTCATAGTGATTTATTTTTACATCCAGATCCAAATACAATGTGCATTTTACCATGGAGAAGTATTGATGGAAGTGTAATACGTATGTATTGTGACATTAAATATCCGGATGGTCGAATTTTTGAAAGAGATGTACGTTATATTTTGAAACAATCTATTAAAAAAGCGAAAGACATGGGTCTTGATGTGAATTTTGGATCTGAATTTGAATTTTATTTATTCAAATTAGATGAAAATGGAGAAAATACATATATTCCTTTGGACCATGCAGGATATATGGATATTGCTCCTGAAGATAAAGGTGAAAATGTTCGACGAGAAATTTGTTTCACTCTAGAAGAAATGGGAATGAATCCAGAAGTAAGTCATCATGAAGTTGGTCCTGGACAAAATGAAATTGATTTTAAATATAGTGATGCCTTGCAAGCAGCAGATGATGCAGCTACTTTTCAATGGGTCGTTAAAACGGTTGCTGACGCGAATGGATTGTATGCAGATTTTTCGCCTAAACCATTAGAAGAATATCCTGGTAATGGTATGCATATTAATATGAGTATTGAAAATCATGATGATTATATTTTACATTTTATGGCTGGTATTTTATCCCATATGAAAGAACTTACTTTATTTTTAAATCCAAGTGAAAAATCATATTTACGTTTTGGCAAAGATAAAGCGCCTAAATATATTACATGGTCTTATGAAAATAGAAGTCAACTGGTTCGTATTCCTGCAACCCATTCTTCAAGTCGTATGGAATTACGTTCTCCAGATTGCACTTGTAATCCTTATTTAGCATATGCCTTATTGATGCAAGCGGGTTTAGAGGGTGTTGAAAAGAAATTAGAAGTTCCGCAGGCAGTAGATATTAATTTGTTTCATGCGGACAGTTCAATTACTTCTTTACTAGAACAATTACCAAAAAGTTTAGATGAGGCAAAAATGTTTGCGAAAAATAGTTCATGGATTCAAAGTTTGGTCAATGAATCTATATTAGATGCGTATACAAAATAGGTGATCGTATGGAAAGAAAAAAAGGAATCGTTCTTGGTAATGAAAAATTCCTTGCTTTAGTGAAAAGCTGTTTTCCTATGGATTATGTTCTTTGTTCTAATTTATTAGAGGCAAAGGCAAAAATACGTACGCAAAAATTTGAATATTTAATTATTCTGTATGCGCAATCGCAAAATGAAGTGTTACATTTTGCGAAAGATTGTGCTGTAGTAAAAAATTTAAGTACACTTATGGTTTGTAAACAGGAGATTTTTGATCAGGTTCAATACCAAATTCGTGAGTCTGGAATCTTACTTTTGGCATATCCTGTAAAAAAACAATCCATTTATCAAGCTATGTGTATTCTGGATAATGTTAGAGGAAAGTTATTACAGTATGAGAGGAAATATCAGAAACTAGAGCAGAGGTATTTAGAGTTAAAATTTGTAGATCGTTGTAAATTAATGTTGATTTCAAACTATAATTGGAGTGAGGAGAAGGCACATCATTATATTGAAAAATTGGCTATGAATAATGGTTCAAGTAAATATGTGATCGCAAAAAAATTATTAGAGGAGTTAGAATCACAATGAAAATACAGAAAACAAACGCTATGCGCTTTTTAGATAAAAATAAAATCAATTATAAGGCGCATGCGTATGAGCATAAAGAGGGAGATCCAGTTGATGGTGTTCATGTTGCAACCCTTTTAAATCAACCTATTGATCATGTTTATAAAACATTGGTCTTACAAGCAAATACGAAAGAATACTTGGTCTTTATGCTTCCTGTTGATTTAGAACTGGATTTAAAAAAGTGTGCGAAAGTCGCACAAGTAAAGTCTGTTGAAATGATCCATGTAAAAGATATCAATAAAATTACAGGCTATATTCGTGGAGGATGTTCACCTCTTGGAATGAAGAAACAATTTCGTACATTTATAAATGATAGTGTTTCTAATATAGATTACATTTATTTTAGCGCAGGTAAAATTGGTGAACAGATTGAGATGGATCCGAAAGATTTAATTAAGATTCTAAATATTGAAGTAGATGATATAGTAAAGGAATAAAATATGTGGCAAAATCGTAGTGTTTTTTATCAAATTTATCCATTAGGAGCTTGTGGAGCTCCTTTTGAAAATGATGGGAATTTAAGCCATCGTATCTTAAAACTTAAAGATTGGATTCTACACCTAACTCAACTTGGTATTGATTGTGTTGTTTTAAATCCTGTTTTTCAATCAAAATCACATGGATATGATACAACTGATTTTTATACATTGGATTGTCGATTGGGTACAAATGATGATTTTAAAGATGTTTGTAAGCAATTCAATGATTCAGGAATAAGAGTTGTTTTGGATGCTGTTTTTAATCATGTGGGTAGAGATTTTTTTGCGTTTCAAGATGTGATTGAAAAAAAGTGGGATTCACAGTATAAAGATTGGTTTTATATCGATTTTAATGGAAACAATGCATATAATGACGGCTTCTGGTATCAGGATTGGGAAGGGAATGATATTTTAGTAAAATTGAATCTTCAAAATCCACAAGTTGTGAATTATTTATTAGGCGTTGTAGATTTTTGGCAAAATGAATTTCATATTTCTGGATTGCGACTTGATGTAGCTTATTGTTTAGATCAAAATTTTTTGCGTACACTCCATCATCATGTTCCTAGTGATTTCTTTTTATATGGAGAAACTCTTCATGGTGATTATAATGTCTGGGTCAATGACGATATGTTGCAAAGTTGTACGAATTATGAATGTTATAAGGGAATTTATTCTAGTTTTAATAGTGCTAATTTTTATGAGATTTTATATTCTTTAAATCGTCAATTTGGTAAGGATCCTTGGTGCTTATATACAGGTAAGCATTTGTTTAACTTTGTAGATAATCATGATGTTACTAGACTATCAACTATATTAAATGATAAGAATCAAATTCCTTTAGTTTATACTTTATTATTTACAATGCCTGGCATTCCTTGTCTTTACTATGGCAGTGAATGGGGGATTGAAGGAAATAAAAATTGGAATGACTCAGAGTTGAGACCAGAAATCAAAAAATGTGAATGGAACGAATTGACAGACTACATTCAAAAATTAATTCATATAAAACATACTCATTCCTCTTTGCATGATGGTGATTATACGCAAATTGGAATTAATAATACATGTTGTATTTATCAAAGAAGCAATTCACAAGAGTGCTTATGGATTTGTATCAATATGAAAAATGAAGCACAAACGTTAGGCTTTAATGGAGAAGGGAATTTTATCGATCTACTTACAAATGAAGAGATCACGATTCAGAATCAATATTCGTTTAAAGCTTATGAGTGTAGGGTGTTAAAACGTGTCTGAACAATATAATTTTTTTGGATGGAAAACAAGGCAAGAGCCGTATTATCTAGATAAATCAGGTTCAATTACTTATTTTGAAAATGTCTTTATTTCTGAAGAGAAAAATGAGTCTTTTATTCTTCGTCATTATGTTGGTTTTGATACAAAAGTAATGATTGATAAAAACAAAGTATCATTTGAATGGATACCCAAAGAGGATATTGATATAAACGAAGTTTATTGGCCCGGTGCTTTTGGAATAGATCAAGATGGTGCTTACAGTATTCTTCCTTATATGCAAGGTGTATTAATTCCAAAAGGATATGATTATGATTATTCTAAGTTGGCTTTTGATGGTCAATTTTGTAGTGCTGCTGCATATATGTCTTGGTTTGGACAGGTTCAAAATGATAGAGGTTATATCATGATCAATGAAACGCCTTGGGATTGTAAATATCAGGTTTTACATGCAAAAGATCATACAGATTTACAACTAAGGTGGATTACAAGTTTAGGACGTATGAGATATGATCGAAAGGTTCATTTTATTTTTGAGGATGATTTTGATTATAATCGTGCATGTAAAATTTATCGAGATTATGTAAAGAAGATTGGTTTATTTAAGTCATTAAAAGATAAAATGAAAGATTTACCTCATATTCAAGATTTAGTAGAGTGTTCTATAGTTCATACTGGTATTAAAACACATACGGATGAATCAAGCCGTTTTTATGATGAAAATAAAAAGGATGTAGTACATTCTTTTTCTAGTGTTGAAAATATGATAAATACATTACATGAAAAAGGTGCATCTCGTATTTATCTGCATTTGGACGGTTGGGGCAATCCAGGTTATGATAATGAGCATCCTGATTACTTGCCTGCGTGTGTGGAGGCGGGTGGCTTTGATGGTTTAAGGCATCTTCAAAAGAGCTTAGCGAGTCATTCTGATCTTTTTGGTTTACATGATCAATATCGAGATTATTATTTGAACGCAAAAAGCTATAATATTAAAAACGCTTTAATGCAAGAGGATGGAGCTTGTTTCGAACATGCGAATTGGGCAGGAGGAAGACAAAACTATTTATGTGCTTCTTTAGCTTTGAATTATATTGAGCGTAATTATTCGGAAATATTTAAACATGATATTCACTTGGATTGTAATTACTTTGATGTTTTTACTTGTAATGAGTTGGATGAATGTTTCAATCCAGAACATAAAATGTCGAGAAAAGAGTGTGCAAATTACAGAGAAGATTGTTTTAAGTATTTAATTGAGAATCAAATCATTCCGTCGAGTGAGGAGTGCTGTGATTGGGCAATGAAATCTTTAGTCTTTTCCCATTATGGCCCTTATGAATTCATGTTAAAAGAGGAATCCGAAAAGAAAATGGGCATTCCAGTTCCATTATTTAGTTTGGTATATCATGATTGCTTTATTTTACCTTGGCCCATGGATAAGAAAAAAGAAGATTATATGTTGTATGCTTTATTAAATGGAGGTATACCTTACTTGATTCGTAATGCTCCTTATGACAATGTTGATGGTAATTTTGGTTGTGATGGTTTGTCTGCTGAAGAAAAGATTAATCGAGCAAATATTGTTTCAAATTTTTATCAAAACGTTGCCTTTAGTGAAATGCTAACGCATGAATATGTAAGTGATTCTATTCAAAAGGTTGAGTTTGGAAATGGATATCAAATTCTTGTAGACTTTGAAAAGAATACATTCGAGATTAAAAAGAAGGATTTATGAAAATTGGTTTAATTGATGTTGGCGGTGGATTAAGAGGAGCTTTTGGTGCTGGCGTTTTGGATTATTGCTTAGATCAAAACATTGTTTTTGATTATGCGATTGGTGTAAGTGCTGGAGCTGCTAATGTTGCAAGTTTTTTAGCGGGTCAACGTGGCAGAAATTATGAATTTTATACAAATTATTTTCAAAGATGGGAATATATGAGCTTAAAGAATCTAGTTCACACAGGTTCTTATATTGGTTTAGATTATATCTATTCAACATTATCGGATCATGATGGAGATTATCCTTTGGATTGGAGTAAGATAGAAAATAATTCAAGTGAAATGTTGGTGGTCGCAACCAATGCGGATACAGGTAAACCATATTATTTTCATAAATCAGATATGAAACAAGATCAATATGATGCGATTAAGGCAAGTTGTTGTGTGCCTTTAGTGAATCGTCCTTATATGATTGATAATGTACCTTATTATGATGGGGGATTAAGTGATCCGGTACCTTATAAAAAAGCTTTTTCTGATGGTTGTGATAAGGTTGTATTGATTCTTACACGACCTGTTGATTTTAGGCGTATACCTAAAAATGATAAAGTAATTGCGGATTTAATCAAGCGACATTATCCAAATGCTTCTGTAGCTATGAAAAATCGATCGATTCTTTATAATCAATCTGTTGATGAGTGTCAAAGATTAGAAAAAGAGAATAAAATTTGTATTCTAGCTCCAGATGATATTGGCCATATGAAAACTTTGACGAAGGATAAAGAAAGTATCATCGCTCTTTATAATAAAGGTTATGATGTTGCAAAAAAATTAAAGAATATATAAAAATAATGGACCTCATCTGAGGTCCATTGCTTTTACAACATCGCTTTGAATAAGATTTCGTTATAGTCTGGTAAAGGCCAGTCTTCTTTAGAAACGTTAATTTCAATTTCATCTGTTAGTTTACGAATTGTATTCATGAGTGGCAATAATTCATCAGCGGCAAAGCGTGCAGCTTCTTTTTCTGTGCCAACTTCTTTCTTGATTAAATTTTCAAGTGTATCCAAATGATCGGATACAAGCTCAAGTGGGGTATTGATGTTTTTTAGAATTTTTACTTCAAGAGGAGCGTCAATACCGCTTGATTTCTTTGTTTGAATGATTTGAGCAAGTTTAGCTTCGTAAGCAAAAATGGCTGGTAAAATTTGTTTTCGTAACATATAAGCCATTGTCTTTGCTTCAATTTGAATCACTTGATAATAATTTGTTAATAAGATGCTTTCGCGTGCATGTAATTCACTTGCATTATAAACAGCGTGTTTTTCAAATAATTGTAGATTCTTTGGATCTGTATAATGAGGAAGAGCATCTGCGGTTGTTTTTAATTCCAATAAACCACGTTTTTTTGCTTCTTCACGCCATTGTTCAGAATATCCATTTCCTGAGAATAAAATGCGTTTATGTTCTTTTAAAGTCTTGCGAATCAATTGAATGATGGATTGTGTCATATCTTCTGAACTTGAGCATTCTAATTCATCCGCAAATTGTGTTAATTCTTCTGCGACAATTGTATTTAAAATTGTGTTTGGACAAGAAATATTTAAATTTGAACCTAAACTTCTAAATTCGAATTTGTTTCCTGTAAACGCAAACGGACTTGTACGATTACGGTCAGTAGAATCTTTAGAAATTGGAGGAAGAGTACTTACACCTAATTCTAATTTACGATCAATCGTATCTACATATTCTTTACCGGCTTCAATGGCTTCTAAAATGGCGGATAATTCATCGCCTAAATAAATAGAAACGATGGCAGGAGGTGCTTCATTTGCGCCAAGACGATGATCGTTGCCAGCACTCGCAACAGAGATTCTTAATAAATCTTGATATTCATCCACACCTTTAATAATGGCAGCTAAAACAGTTAAGAAACGAATGTTATCTTTTGGATTTTCACCAGGTTCTAAAATATTTTCTCCTTGTTCTGTCGCAAAAGACCAGTTGTTATGTTTACCAGAACCATTAACACCTTCAAAAGGTTTTTCATGAAGTAGACAAACTAATCCATGATGACTAGCTACTTTTTGTAAAACTTCCATTGTTAATTGATTTTGATCATTAGCAATATTTGTAGAAGTGAAAACAGGAGCTAACTCGAATTGACATGGAGCCACTTCTTTATGTTCTGTTTTTGCGTATACACCTAATTTCCAAAGTTCTTCATCTACTTCTTCCATATAGGCTTTTACTCTTTCAGAAATACTTCCAAAATAGTGATCATCTAATTCTTGACCCTTTACTGGGCTTGCACCAAATAAAGTTCTACCAGTAACTAATAAATCCAGTCTTTCTTTATACATTTTTTCATCAATTAAAAAATATTCTTGTTCAGGACCTACAGTTGTTTTTATTTTTTTAATATCGTATCCCATAATATTAAATAAACGAACAGCCGCTTTATTTAATGCATCATTTGATCTTAGTAATGGTGTTTTCTTATCTAAAGCACTGCCATCATAAGAACAAAATAACGTTGGGATATATAGAGTTTTTTCCTTTACGAAAGCAAGGGAAGTGGGATCCCATGCCGTATAACCTCTAGCCTCAAATGTTGCACGCAAACCACCACTAGGAAAACTAGAAGCGTCAGGTTCACCTTTGATTAGTTCTTTACCTCTAAAATCAGAAATAACAGACGTTTGACCTGTTGGATTAATAAAAGCATCATGCTTTTCAGCTGTAATTCCTGTCATTGGCTGGAACCAATGGGTATAGTGTGTAGCCCCTTTATCCATGGCCCAATCTTTCATTGCGTTTGCGACCACATCCGCAATTTCTTTTGGTAACTCCTTGCCATTTTCCATGACATCGATCATTTGCTTATAAACAGCATGTGGTAAATACTTTTGCATTGCACTTGTACTAAACACATCACAACCAAAATATTCATCAACGATTTTCATTAAAATACTCCTCCTATTTGGCAATATCATACCATAAAAAAGGTATTAAAAAAATGCACAAGAAGTGCATTTTTATTTAGCTCTATTTTTTAAACTAGCTGCAACCAAACCAATAAATAATGGATGAGGACGATTTGGTCTTGATTTAAATTCTGGATGATATTGAACACCAATATAGAAAGGATGATCTGCATATTCGATGGCTTCTACAAGTTGTTTATCTGGACTTGTTCCTGAAATCATCATACCTGCTTGTTCAAATTCACTACGATATTCATTATTAAATTCATAACGATGACGATGTCTTTCGTCAATCATTTCTTTTCCATAGCAAGCATTTAATTTAGATTCTGAACGAATAGAACATGGATAAGAACCTAAACGCATTGTTCCACCTTTTCGAATGTCATTGCTTTGATCTTCCATAAAATCAATAATTGTATGTTGACTATGTGGATCAAATTCATAAGAATTGGCATCTTCATAATTTAATACACTTCTTGCGAAAGCAATGGCAGCAATTTGCATACCTAAACAAATTCCTAAATAAGGGATTTTCTTTTCACGAGCATATGTAGCAACCGCAATCATACCTTCAATTCCACGATCACCAAATCCACCAGGTAAAATAATACCATCCGTATCTTTGAATACTTCATCTAAATTGGCATTTTCCAATCCATCTGAATCAATCCATTGAATATTTACTTTTGCATGATTCGCAAAACCACCATGATATAAAGCTTCACTTACAGATAAATAAGCATCATGTAAAGCTACATATTTACCAACAAGAGCAATATTGACTGGTTTTGTACTTTCTCTGATATTATCTACTACACCTTGCCATTCACTTAAATCTGGTTTACGAATTTCTAATCCTGTTTTTTCACAAACGATATCAGCCAAATTTTGATCTTCTAACATGAATGGAACTTCATATAACGAAGGTAATGTTTTATTTTGGATGACACAACGTTTTTCAACATTACAGAATAAAGAAATTTTATCTAATACAGATTGAGGAATTGTTTCATCGCAACGAGCAACAATAATATCTGGATTAATACCATATGATTGTAATTCCTTAACCGAATGTTGTGTTGGCTTTGATTTGTATTCCTGACTTCCTGAAATATAAGGAATGTATGTAACATGAATGAATAAGCAATTATTTCGACCTACTTCTAAAGCAACCTGACGAATTGATTCTAAGAAAGGTAAACTTTCAATATCTCCAGTCGTACCACCAATTTCAGTGATTACTACATCTGCTTGTGCATGTTTACCAGCACGAATCACAAAACTTTTGATTTCATTTGTGATATGTGGAATTACCTGTACAGTTTCACCAAGATATTTTCCATCACGTTCTTTATTAATAACATTCCAATACACACGTCCTGTTGTTAAATTTGAATATGTATGAAGGTTTTCATCAATAAAACGTTCATAATGTCCTAAATCCAAATCCGCTTCAAGACCATCATCGGTAACATAAACTTCTCCATGTTGGAATGGAGACATAGTTCCTGGATCCACATTGATATAAGGATCCAATTTTTGGGACGTTACTTTGTATCCTCTTGATTTTAAAAGTCTTCCTAAACTTGCAGCACTGATACCTTTACCAAGACCAGATACAACACCACCTGTTACGAAAATATATTTTGTAGTCATTCTTTTCACCTCTTAATGAAAATAATTTTAATGCAACCAAAATTTTATGTAAAGAAAAAATTATAATAAATGAAAAAAAATTGTTAAACTTGTATAATAATAGAAAAGTGGGTGAGTCACATGGATTTAAAGGCAAAGGAAAAAATGTATGTTCGATTAATTGTATTTACTTTACTCCTTTTAATGATCGTTTTTTATTTTGAAAAGATTTTAGGCTTTTTTCAAACGATATTAACTATTTGTTTTCCTTTTTTAATTGGAGCAGGTTTAGCTTTTGTATACAATATTATTGCCAATAATATTATTCGTATTTTTAAAATTCAAGATACAAAACCTAGAAGATTTTTTGTCAATTTATTGTCAATCTTAATTGTATTTAGCATATTCGCTATATTTTTATGTATTGTTTTACCTAAAATATTATTTTCGATGCAAAGTTTAATTTCAAATTTTCCAACACTGATTGAAGAATTCTATCAATGGTTACTCTACATTAGCAAAGATGTTGAATTTGTACATAATATTCTAATAAAATTCGATGTTAATGAACTTTCAACGAGTGCCATCGATAATGTTGCACATAAGGTTACTTCTTGGATTGTTTCTGGAGGAGTAAATAATGTGGTTGGATCCTTATATACATTTATTTCTACAACGTTCTCATTTGTTTTAACTGCTTTTATTGCGATTGTTTTCTCTGTTATTTTATTATTTAACAAGGTTCATATAAAAAGAGAAATTATATCTTTGTTGAAGGCTTATTTACCAAAAAAAATATATATCAATACGACACATATTTTAAAATTGATCATTCGTATATTTACTAGTTATGTTGGAGGTACCTGTACGGAATGTTTAATTCTAGGAACCTTGGTTACGATTGGAAGTTTAATTTTAAATATACCTTATTCTTTTTTGGTTGGATTAACGGTTGCGATTGGCGCTTTAGTACCCATGTTTGGAGCTTTATTTGCTGCTATATTATGTACTTTCTTTATTGCGATTACATCACCCATGCACGGATTATATTTCATCATTATGTTTATTTGTATTCAACAAGTAGAAGGCAACTTTATATATCCTCATGTTGTTGGGCGCTCCGTTGGTTTTCCAGCAATGTATGTGATTGTTGCGGTAACCATTGGAGCTAATTTAGGCGGTATTATTGGAATGATTGTTTTCATTCCAGTATGTTCTTGTATTTATCAATTGGTACAAGAAGATGTTATGATTCGACTTCAAACGACAAAAGAAGTATCAGATGAGTAAGTTGACATAAATAATGTCAATATAAGTTGTATCCTTTAAGTATAGAAAGAAGGATACGAATATGAACGCAGAAACAAAAATTGCTATGAATTTATTAGATGCTGTTTGGAAAGAAGATGCAACTGAAGTAAAAAGGTGTCTTGAACTTGGCGCTAGTCCAAGCTGGATCTTTAATGGTTATCCTATTTTATTGCATGCTATCAGCATTGGAAATGTTGAAATTGTTAATATATTAATAGATGCAGGCGCTATTCAAAAGAGCGAAGCTTTTGGATTTGCCTTAGAAAGAGGAATTGGTTATATGATAAAGCCACTCATGTTAAGAGGAATCGTTCCTAAACATTTTGAACCAAAAGATGGGTTTGGCTTTTATCCACAAAGATTTTGTGCAACCAGATAGAGGAAAATATGAATCGAACAAGTTTATGTATACGAATGCTTCAACTTTTGAAGGCTCGTGGAAAAATGAATACAACTGAATTGGCTACGGAATTAGAAGTGAATCCTAGAAATATACGTGAATTTCGTAAAGAACTTGTTCTGGCTGGATATAATATAGAGGAAAAAATGGGAAGATATGGTGGATATATTCTTAACGATGATTTTAATCTTCCTGTTCATAAGTTTACAGAGGATGAAAAGAAAGCATTGAGTGAGGGGTATAAATTTATCCAAACACAAAAAGATTTTAAATCTATGGATCTTTATTTAGAAGCAATGGAAAAAATTATTTCTTCTTCCAAAATCAAGGAAGATACAAATTATTATTTTCCTGGTTCAGACTATGGTATGGATCAAAATTTAAGAAAAATGATTGATACAACACAACGAGCCATTTTAAATGGTTTTTGTGTTGTTTTATCCTACCAATCTTTAAATGATTTAGAGCCAAAAGAATTTGAAGTAGAACCTTATGAAATTTTACATTATCATCAAAGCTATTATTTAATTGGGTTTTCACTTTTGCGTAAAGATTATCGAATGTATCGTTTTAGTAATCAGCGAATGTTTAAATGTGAGATGAGTACTAGAAGTTTTATAAAAGATTCGAATTTTCAATTGCATAATTATATTGGTGAACATTCCTTGATTCAAAATGATTTAAAAGAAATTAAATTACGTGTCTATACTTCAGGCTTGCGTTTGTTCAAAGAAAAGTATTGGGCGAATAAAATTATATTGGATGATCAACAAGAATCCTATTCAGATTATATTTTATATACCGATGATTTATATCAATTCTATCGCGATATTTTTTCCTTAAATGAATATGTAGAAATTTTATCACCATTAGAAGTTAGAAATGAGTATATTCAAAAAATGAAAAACATTTTACATAATTATCAAAAATAGTAAAATGGATATGGTGAATATAATGTTACATGTTACGGATTTATTAAGATTTAAGAAATGCCCAAGTTTATGTTGGAATTCTACAAATCGTTCGATTCATACAGAAAATTTTTATAAAATGGATGTTCCATTTTCAGATTTATGGAAAGATTATTTAAAATTAGATGAATATGGACAAGGACATTCCATGGATTCTAATGAGATGACTTTAAAACTATTAGATGAACATGAGAATGTGTTATTTGCGCGTTTTGAATATAAAGAATGTCGTACTAAAATTCCTTGTTTAAAGAGAATTGAGGGAGGTTATTGTGCGATTTATCCCTATTTAAATGCTTATCCTAAAGAGTATGAAGCTGTGCATATGAAGATTGATCAAATGATCGCAGAAAGTGTCGGAATAAAAATTATTGAACATAAAATTGTCTTTTTAAATAAAGAATATGTTCGATCAGAAATACTAGATATCGATCAATTATTCTTAAGCAGTGACTGTTTATTTAATAAGCGCAATCATCTTTCAAAAAAAATAGATGATTGTATTCATGAACTTGATTTTGATTTAGATTCATGGATCAATGAAACAAAAGAATGTATGGGTTTGAATCAAATTGAGCCTATTCGAACTAAAAAATGTACAGCTGGTAGAAGATGCTTATACTATACAACTTGCTTTAATGAAGAAAATGAACCGGATGATTCCATTTTGTTTTTCACAACAAGTAAAAATAAATTAGAAGAGTATAAAAAAGGGAAAAGAAAAATCAAAGATTTAGATGTAAATTTAATGGATGGCTTTCGCTTACAGTATGCTCAATATATGGCTAGTAAAAATGGGAACTCATTTATAGATAAGGCTGCTTTAAACGTTTGGCTACAAGACATTCAATATCCAATTTCATATTTAGATTTTGAATGGGATACTTTTGCGGTTCCACCTTATTCTGGTATGAAACCTTTTGATGTTTTATGTTTTCAATATAGTTTGCATATAGAAAATGAATGTTCCGAATTAAAACATTATAACTTTTTTGGAACAAAAGATTGTCGTATTGAGTTTATCGAATCTTTAATTAAAAACCTTCCAAAAACAGGAACAATTCTAGTTTATAACATGGAAGGGGCTGAAAAATTAAGGCTTTTACAGCTTGCGGATCAATTTGAAGAGTATAGGGAAGATTTAGAAAATATATGTTATAGAATGATGGATTTGTCAAAACCATTTGAATGTGGTCTATTTTACGACAACAAGATGAGAGGGCATTATTCGCTGAAAAGTATTTTGCCAGTATTCACAAAGAAAGTTTCCTATCAAGACTTAGATATTCAAAATGGAATGAGTGCTGTATATGCTTATCGAACATATGATTCTATCGATGAGAATGAAAAAAAGAATATCCAAGATTCAATTTCTAAATATTGTGCTTTAGATACATATTCAGAATATATTGTTTATCATGGATTGTTAGAGGAGGTCAAAAAATGCCAAATATAATTACACATACATTATTTGCACAAGATGCTTTTGAAAAAGTGGATGAATCGTTAAGAGAAGTTATTGAACCTCGATTACAACTTTTCGAAATCGGGTCAAATGGCCCAGATTTTCTGTTTTTTCATGGATTAAATGTAAAGGATTTTTATAAATCGAGTGATTTAAGAAAGGCAGGGAATGCATTTCATGCAGGGCATGTGAATGATTTTTATCATCAAGCTATTGTAAGTATTCAAAATGAAAAAGATGAAGAAATTAAAAAAGATATGATGACTTATGTTTGCGGACATTTATGCCATTGGGCATTGGATTCTACAACACATCCATATGTTTTTTATCGAACAGGAACTTGTAAAGGAAAAAGTGCATGGTATCATCATCGCTTTGAATCATTGATTGATGCGATCATGTTAAAGGTGAAAAAAGAGTGTACCATTGAGGATTTTAAATTTTATTCGATATGTGATGCACCTATCGAATATGTACGTGCGATTGCTCGAGTTTATGTTCCTGCGATTCGAAAGATACTTGGCTATGATGTAAAGGGGCATGATATCTATGACAGTTTAAAAGATTGGCATGCGATGGAGCAAATATTTTATGATGCTTCTGGTAAAAAAATCACAGGTTTAAAAACATTTGAAAAAATTACGAATACGGATAATCTTTTATCTGGCTATATTGTTCCAAATGTTCCAGATGATCCATATGATGTCATGAATTTATTACATAATCGTTGGATTCATCCAAGCGATGATACTTTAATTAGTACTGAAAGCTTCTTTGATTTATATGATAAGGCTTTGTTGCTCGCTAATGAAGTAATCCGATTATTTGTCTTATCTATCAATAATTCCGATTATGAAAAAGATTTCCTTCAAGTTATTGGTGATCGTAATTATAATTTAGGTAAGAATGACCAAAAGGAAATGCATAATTTCGATTTAATTTATTGAAAGGGTTTACAAAAACGTATTAAAGGTGTACTATAACAGTGGTAAGAGAAGTGAAAGTATGGCTCACCTTTCATCTCAAACTAGTGTCTTATGTGTATATATCCTTCCTTAAACACGTAAGAAATGTATTGTCGATCCTTTCGATAAAAGAAAAAGCACATGTCGTGCTTTTTTCTTTTTCTTGACAATTTAAAAGGGTCATATAAAATAATATAGGTTGAAAAAGGAGACTTTAAAATGATTAGTTCAAATGATTTAAAACCAGGACAAACAATTTGTGTAGATAATGATATTTATGTTGTTTTAGATTGTTCTCAAAATAAAACAGCTCGTAGTGCCATGGTTGTTAAGGCAAAAGTAAGAAATCTTCGTACAGGAAGTAATGTTGAATTATCTTGGGGCGGAGGAGAAAAAGTTAAGCCTGCTGATATTGAAAAACGTGAAATGCAATATTTGTATGACACAGAAGATTCTATGGTATTTATGGATAATGAAACATATGAACAAGTTGAAATTCCTATGGATCGTTTAGAGTGGGAAAGAAAATTTATTAAAGCGAATGATACTGTAAATATTTCAAGCTATGAAGGAGAAATCCTTGGAGTTATCTTAGCGGATAAAGCGACTTTAAAAGTTGTTGAATGCGAAGGTGCTGTAAAGGGTGATACAGCTACTTCAGCTAGTAAGAATGCTGTTTTAGAAACTGGATTAGAAGTTAAAGTTCCATTATTTATTAATCAGGATGAAATGATTGTTGTGAATACTAATGATGGAAAATATTCAGGACGCGCAAAATAGGCAATCGCCTATTTTTATTTTTATCACTTTTAGTGTATAATGACTTAGAATGTTTAGGAGGTAATTATGGCCCAACTATCAAGAAAACAAAGATATCAAGAATTAAGAAATCAACTCGATGAGGAAACAACGGCTGCTCAGGCAGATATTGTAAAACCACAAAGATTATCACGTGTAGATTCAGCAAGTCATGCGAATAAACCTTTATATCCACATGATACAGTTCGTGTTTCTCCTCAAGTGAAAGAAATACCTACATCACCTGTTATGGAAGATTTATTAGGTGAAGTAAAACAATATAATATTGATAACGGTAATCGAATTACAGACGATACACAAATTAATATTTTGAAACAATTAGACACAACAACAGAGACTTTAAAAAGAAATCAACATGTTTTGCCTATGAGTGAAGATGAAGATACATCTGGATCGACGATGCGTATTCAAAATGAAAAAACGCAAGAAATTCCTAGAGTGGTTTCTCGTCAACAAAATGCTCCTGAAAGAATTGTACTTTCAAATAATGATGTTGTACGTCCTGTAGATGATGAACTTGATTTAATGGAAATGTCTCATGATGAGTTCGATAATGTAGAAGCAGAAGAAAAGCCTAAAAAGAAGAATAAGAAGAAAAAAACAAAGGCAAAAGAGGCTAGAGATGAAATCGATGCGATGCCTAGTGCTAAAATTCGCATGAAGACAAAAGATTTTGAAAAGACAGCGAAGAGTAAGAAAAAGAAGAAAAAATCAGAAATTTTCTTAAATGTAATTTTAGTTGTTTTAATTTTAGCTCTAGTAGGTATTATTGGTTATTTGGTTTGGACATTTAAAAATGTAATGTAGGTTCTTCAATGAAAAAAATAAATATTGCGATTGATGGTCCAAGTGGTGTAGGAAAGAGCACTATTGCGGATATTGTTGCTGAAAAGTTAAATATGAATCATCTTGATACAGGTGCTATGTATCGTTGTGTAGCCTATTCTACACTAAAAGAAAATATTGATCCAAAAAATGAAGATGAAGTAGGAAAAATCATGGACAATCTTCATATTGAATTTACTCAAGATAATCGTGTCTTATTAAATGGAGAAGATGTTACTAAAGAAATTCGTATGAACGATGTTTCTATGCGAGCATCCATTACTTCACAACTTGGTGTTGTTCGAAAAAAATTAGTATCTTTACAACAAGAAGTATGCAAAGATAAAGGATTTATTGTTGATGGACGAGATATTTGTTCAACAGTTTTACCAGATGCTGAAGTTAAAATTTATATGAGCGCATCTAGTAAGGCTCGAGCACAAAGACGATATGATGAATATATATCAAAAGGTATAGATGCCGATTATGAAACAATTTATCAAGATATTGTTGCCAGAGATTATCAAGATACCCATCGAGAGATTTCGCCTTTAAAAAAGGCAAGTGATGCAACGGAAATTGATACTTCATCTTTAACGATTGATGAAGTTGTAGAAAAAGTTTTAGAGTTAATAGATTAAGATAAGGAGACCACATTATGATAAGAGGTACTGTGGCCATCGTTGGTCGTCCAAATGTTGGAAAGTCAACAATTTTCAATCGATTGATTGGACAAAGAAAAAGTATCGTTGATGATACGCCTGGTGTTACAAGAGATCGAATTTATGGAGAAGTGGAATGGCTAACACAAACATTTAGATTGATTGATACAGGTGGTATACAAATAGAAGATCAAGCGTTCGCTAATGAAATCAATATGCAGGTTGATATTGCGATTGAAGAAGCGGATGTCATTGTATTTTTAACATCTGCTAAAGAAGGCGTAATGACGGATGATATGGCGATTGCTAGAAAATTACAGAAGTCAAAAAAGCCAGTAATATTAGCTGTTAATAAAGTAGATAACACGGAAATGCAAATGAGCGTTTATGAATTTTATTCTTTAGGTCTTGGTGATCCTGTCGCATTAAGTGGAGCACATGGAATTGGTTTAGGAGATTTATTGGATATCGTAATGGAAAAGCTTCCTGAAAAGAATATGGCTGCCTATGAGGGAATCACTTCATTTTGTGTTATTGGAAGACCTAACGTTGGTAAATCAAGTTTAGTCAATTCCATTTTAAAAGAAGATCGTGTTATTGTTTCGAATGTAGAAGGAACAACTCGTGATGCGATTGATACACCTTTTCATTTTGAAGATAAGGAATATATGATCATTGATACGGCAGGTATTCGAAAAAAAGGTAAAATCTACGAGAATATCGAAAAGTATTCGATTTTAAGAGCTCTAAGTGCTATTGATCGAAGCAATGTTGTATTGTTCTTGATTGATGGTGAAAAGGGAATTCGTGAACAAGATAAGCATGTTGCGGGTCTTGCTCATGATGCTGGTAAGGGCGTTATTATTGTTTACAACAAGTGGGATACAGTTGAAAAAGATGAGAAAACGATGAGTAAAATCGAAAAGGAAATTCGTGCACAATTTTTATATTTAAGTTATGCACCGATTGCCTTTACATCGGCTTTAACAGGAAGTAAGGTCAATCAATTATTACCATTGATTGACCAGGTACATGATGCATGTACTTTAAGAATTCCTACAAATGTTTTAAATGATGTGATTTTGGATGCACAAATGATGAATCCGGCAAAACCTCATCTAGGTAAACAACTTAAGATTTATTATGCATCTCAAGTATCTGTAGAGCCACCTACAATTGTGTTATTTGTGAATGATCCTGAATTGCTTCATTTCAGTTATTCTCGATATATCGAAAATAAACTAAGAGAGGCTTTTGGATTTGTTGGTACACCAATTAAAATATTGGCTAGAAAACGATCATAATATAAGGAGATTATATGCGTACTGTAGTTATTGGTAGTGGTAGTTGGGGAACTGCTTTAGCACAAGTTCTTCAAGATAATCATCAAGAAGTCATGCTTTATGGAATCAATGAAAAAGAAGTAAATGACATTAATGAAAATCATCAAAATTCTAAATATTTTGATGATGTAAAATTAAACGAAGATTTACGCGCAACAACAGATATTCATTGTGTAGAGGATGCGGATATTGTTTTATTGGCGGTCCCAACGATTGCGATTGAATCGATTTGTCAACAAATTAATAGCTTAGTTCATAAAAAAACGATTGTTATTAATGTTTCAAAAGGTTTTCATCCTGAAACAAATGAAAGAATGTCTCAAGTCATTCGCCGTTGTATTGATGAAGATAAGTTGAGTTCTGTTGTTTCTTTAATTGGACCAAGTCATGCGGAAGAAGTTGTGATTCGTCTATTAACAACGATTGATGCGGTTAGTTTAAAAGATGAAGATGCTCGAATTGTCCAAAATTTATTCTCAAATCAATATATGAGAATTTATACAGGAAATGATGAAATTGGAAGTGAATTAGGTGTAGCCATTAAGAATGTTATGGCTATTGCTTCTGGTATTTTATCAGGACTTGGTTATCAAGATAATACGCGTGCAGCGTTGATTACTCGTGGTTTACAAGAAATGATTCGTTATGGCGTTCATTTTGGAGGTAAACAAGAAACTTTTATGGGACTAACCGGTATTGGAGATTTAATTGTTACTTGTACAAGTGTTCACTCACGTAATTTTGAGGCAGGATATCAAATTGGAAAAGAGAATTCTGTAGAAAATTTCTTTAAGAACAATACGAAAACAGTTGAGGGTGTTCGTACTGCTAAAATTGTTCATCGTGTTGCGAAAGAGAACCGAATTGAAATGCCAATTTGTGAAGAAGTTTATCAAATTTTATATAATGGAAAACATCCAAGTGAGTGTGCTTCTGATTTAATGATTCGCGATTTGAAGAAGGAGTTTTAATATGCCTAAATATGTAAATAAAGAGTCTTTGACTCAGACTCTATCTTTAGAATTAAATATTTCTAAAAAGGATGCGGCCTATGCGGTAGATCTTATTTTTGATGAAATGAGTGAAGCTTTGGCAAGTGATGGACGTGTGGATATTACTGCTTTTGGAAAATTTGAAATTTTTGATCGTAAATCAAGAATGGGAATTAATCCAATCACAAAAGAGAAGATGCAAATTCCGGCTACGAAATTACCTAAATTTCGTCCAAGTCAAACATTAAAGAATAAATGCAATAAATAGGTCTTATGACCTATTTTTGTCTTGTGAGGTGAAAAAATGAGTTTTTTAATCGTAACAATTGGCTTTATGCTTGCGATATCTGCCAATTGGTCTTATTCCTATTTTGGTTTATCCAGTTTTGAACAAATTGTGTATCACGTAAAGGTTCCTTTGGAAGGAACGAATACTCAATTTATTTTTGACTGGTTTAAAAAATGTGGACTTCCTGCCATTATTTTTGGACTCTGTTTATGTTGGGTATCAAAATCATTTTCATATATGATTTTGATTTTATGTATTGTATATGGCTTATATAAAATATGTTTCTTTCAATATGTTTATAATCAATTTAAAAGTACTGATTTTTATGATCAATATTTTAAAGAAATTCAATATACATCTCCTGAAAAGAAAAAGAATTTAATTTATATTTATTTAGAATCTATGGAAACAACATATGCCTTAAAAGAAGAAGGTGGCAATAGTGATGATGAATTACTTCCTTTTCTTACAAATCTTACAAAAAATAATATTTCTTTTTCTCAAAACGAAAAGATTGGTGGAGGTAAGGTTTTAACGGGAACAGGATGGACTACAGGTGGTATTGTTGCTTCTTCAAGTGGGCTTCCTTTGATTTTTAGTTTAAAACATAAATTTTGTAAAGATAAAGTTCCTTTTATGCCTAAAGTAAAAACGCTTGGAGATATTCTTGAAAAGGATGGATATCATCAGGTGTTTATGATTGGTTCGGATGCTAGTTTTGGAGGTAGAAAATCGTATTTTGAGCAACATGGTCATTATGAGATTGATGATATTGTAAAGCTTAAAGAAGATGGAAAGTTAGATAAGAATTATCATGAATTTTGGGGTTTTGAAGATGATAAATTATTCGCATTCGCAAAGGATAAATTGGTTGAACTTTCAAAAGAAAATAAACCATTTAATTTTACAATGTTGACCGTTGATACGCATCATCCGTATGGCTTTCAATCGAGTCAATGTGAAAATAAATTTGAGGATGGCTTATCAAATTCTATTTATCATACGGATCAAAATTTAAAATCTTTTTTTGAATGGCTACAAAAACAAGATTTTTATGAAGATACTCTTGTTGTGATTCAGGGAGATCATACTAGTATGGCGGCTGAATATATTCATAAGAATTACGATTCCCATTTTGATAGAAGAATTTGGAATACATTTATTCATTCTTGTGTAAATCCTAAAAAAGAAAAAAATCGTGAGTTTACAACTATGGATTTATTTCCAACAGTTTTAGCCGCTTTAGGATATGAAATAGAAGATGATCGTGCAGGCTTAGGTACAAATCTTATGTCTGATCAAAAGACGCTTTCTGAACAACTCACAAGTGTTTATGTGGATTCAAATATTCGTAAGAAATCTAAACTTTATAGGGAGATGATGTAAGGTGAAACATAAATTAAAAAGTTTTTTCATTGTATTAATTGTTGTCTTTATTGTGTGTAGTATGTTAATTACGAC
>CAVBGZ010000011.1:0-32909 GCA_963595075.1 Waltera intestinalis | reverse complement strand
CATTATCCACAAGATAAGTCAGAAGAAATATTTGATTTGGTTCAAAATCAATTTGCGGATTGGTTAAAAACATATCGAACAGATTTAGGTGGAAAGAAGAATTTTCACAATAGTGTAGGTGGTACGTATGATTGTATAATGATTTTTGCGTACTATGTAGTTTGTAGAAGAGTGACTTCTTTTAAAGAGGTTGAGAAGTTGTATGAAGATTTGTTCATGCCTACTTTTAAATTGTTAGGTTTTGTAGATGTGAATAAAAAACTTTTTAAAAGACTTATGTATAAATCTTTTGTGGCGGCTTCAAAAAAATGTGAAAAATGGCATGACTATGAAATGATTGTAGAACCTTATAAAGAGGATGAACCTATTCGATATCGGTTTACTTCTTGTCCGGTAGCACAGTTTGCCCATGATCATGATTTACTGGATATATTGCCGGCCCTATGTAACGTGGATTATGTAGCTATGGAGACTTTGCATGCCAAACTTGTTAGAACAACAACGCTAGGTAGAGGGAACTATTGTGACTACACAATTTGTGGAGATAAAGATCCTTATTTAAAAGATCATCCTGAGTTTAATGATGAAGAAAAGGGACGTTGGAATAAATAATCTAGGGAAACCTGGATTTTTTTGTTAGAATAGAGAATGCTGAGGAGATTGATTATGGATATAGAAATATTATTATGGTATCAAAATTTTAGAAATGGAGCAGGTGCATTTTTGGCTCCATACTTAAATTGGGTAACGGAGTTTTCAGTTAGTTTTTGGCCGTTGGCAATGATGTGTATCATTTATTGGGCTTTTGATCGTAAGGCTGGTAAAAGATTGTTTGCGGGATTTGGTTTAGGACTTTTAATGAATGGTTTATTAAAACTTATCTTCTGTGTGTATCGACCTTGGGTTCGGGATGCGAGAATTGAGCCTTATGGAAATTCAAAAGTGGCTGCGACAGGTTATTCATTTCCAAGTGGACATACGACATGGGCTACTTCGGTTTTAATGGGTGTTGGTTATTGGCTTAAAAAGCAGAGAAAGAAACTTCTTTGTGTCTTATTATTTGTTCTTGCGCTAAGCGTTATGGTTTCTAGAAATTATTTAGGTGTACATACACCACAAGACGTTTTAGTAGGATTTGTTGCTACATTATTGATGATGTTTTGTGCAAACTTTATTGAAAATTGGACGGACCAAGATGTAAAACGAGATAAAATAGTTTTAGTGGCGGGCATTTTACTATGTGTTGGTTTAGCTTTATTTTATGAATTTAAATCATATCCATTAGATTATTTAGCGGATGGAAGCTTATTAGTAGATCCTAGTAAGATGAGAGCGGATTCTTTTCAAGGGATTGGCTTTATTAGTGCATATGTGATTTGTCGTTATTTTGAAAGAAAATCTGATTTTGACCAAGATATAAATTGGAAAGATCGATTTATCATTGGAATCTTTTCTTTGATTCCATTGTATTTTTGGATGGTCTATGCTTTTCCAATGTTGAAAAGTATAAATCTATCTATAGGCACATTTATTTCTTATTTTGTGTTTGTGGTTTATGTATTTATTGTCGTTCCTTATTTGATGACAAAAAAACATTTGGCGTGATTGATATCACGCCATTTTTTTAATACTTATTTTTTTCTTTTCAGTTTTACAAAAACAATAAAACCTATGATGATAAGACCGGCTACTATGTATGCGATAATTGTTATATTTCCTTGACCAAAAATACTTCCGGTATTTGTAGAATCTTCATCACTGTAGATGGCTGTGATTTCGATATCTTTTGAAATAGAATCACATGTGATACTTTTGTTTTCAACTGTAAATCCTTCAGGTACATCTTTGTATTCGATAAATGTTTTACCTTCTACATTAGGTGCATCAATTTGAACGGGTTCATTTTCTTTAAAAACATATTCTGATTCCTCTTGCCAAGATTCATTTGAGCCCATAAGTTTTAGCGTCACTTTGTAAGATGTTGTTTGCACTTCTTCTTGTGAATCTGTTACAGATTCTTCAGATTCTAAAACTTCATCATCATTAGAAACGGATGCTTGCGCTGAAGCAGATTCGCTTACTTTTTGTGCAGAAACCGTCTTAGAACTGTCGTCATAATTAAGAGTATAATTAGAACTGTTGTTCGCATAGTAAATATTTGGAGCGCTTGAATTTTGATTTTTGGCAATCGTATTATCATCTACAACGTAAACTCCGATTTTTGAATTTGCGGCAGGAGCTGAAACGACATATGCGGTTGTTATGGTTTCTGTATTCAGTAATAAGTCAACATTTGACTCGGTATTACTGTTATAGTTATTTTGGATTTCAATAGCACCTTCAAGGCGTATATTATTTAATTGACATACATCAAGTGCACCTCCGATATCGGATGATTTATTTTTTAGACACTCATTGTATGCAATAGTGGAATTTTTTAAAGTGAATCCGTCATTTTTTACCATGATTGCGCTGGCAATATTGGCTTTGTTTTCTTCGAAATCACAATTTGTGACTGTGATATTTTCTTGTCCAACATGGAGTGCACCTGCACCATTGGCAGCTTTGTTCTTTTTAAAGATGATTCGAGCGATTTTTCCTGAATTGCTTGAAAGTACACATCTTTCGGTAAAGATGCCGCCTCCATTGTTCGATAGAGCTTCATTACTTGTGATGTAACCATTTCCTCTTGTACTTACAACATCAAAATTAGAATAATTAAAATAAATACCTCCACCATGATTTTCAGAAGTGTTGTTCTTGATTGCGGCAGAATCATTTAATGTGATATGAGTATATTTTGCATCTGAATAAATACCTCCACCATAATGATGGGCGTAGTTATTATCAATACTTGATGCACTTAGATCAAGAGTCGCATTTTCATCGTTAATCGCAACACCGCCACCATTTCCTTGATCAGAAGTTGAACACTTTGTGAAACTTGCACTATTGTAACTTATGCTTGAATTGTTCATTTCAATCTTTGCATCATTATCATCAATATAGACACCGCCACCATCACATTGTGCATAATTGTAACTGATTGTAGCATTATTCATCTTTACTGTATCATGGTCTCCATCCATGTATATACCGCCACCATAGCCATCTTGAAACCAGCTTTCTTGAGCACGATTTCCACCAATCGCAACAGAATCTAGATTCAAAGTAGATCCATGAAGCATATGGATGCCTCCGCCTCCACTTGTATTAAATCCACCTGTTACTAATCCTCCAGATGTGATAGATTGAGTGGTTAAATTACAAGTTTTAAAATAGGTATTAAAACTAAAACTAGTTTGACTTGCTTGTTTTCCGTTTAAGTTTAAAGTAGAACCTTTTTCAAGTTGAAATACATTTCCATTGCTTTTAGAGCTTGTTAAATTTCTTGAAATTTTGTGGCCATTCATTTCAATGGTTGCACTTTTATTACTGTCTAATACAAGACGACTTGAAAGGTCCCAATCTGCTTGCATAATGATATTTGTTCCATTTTTTGCGGCGGACCAAGCATCATCAATCGATGTATAATTCGTTTTCCCATCTTCGCTTTTTGCATAGATTGTTTCTGCTTTTATTGGAGTAGAAATTAAGCTCAAGGCTAAAGTAAAAGCAACTAGAATCCCTTTTATATTTTTGTTCATATGATCACCCAATTTCTTTTGCCCTTAGTATACAACTTTTGCGATAAAAAAATAGAGCTATCAACTAGATATTTTTTAATTTTTACGTTAAAATTTTTGCCAAGAAGAAGGAGCCATAAGGAAGGATGTGTGAATATTGAAACTTAGACGACAACTCCATGAGAAAACGATCGAATCATGTCAAGCTGTTTTGCCTATTTGTTTTATTGTGACTCTTTTAGCAATGACATTGTCACCTTTATCAACAGAAACGTTTGCCCTTTTTGTGATTGGATCGATTTTATTGGTATTAGGCATGGGATTATTTACGGTAGGTGCCGAAATGAGTATGACAGTAATGGGTGAGGAAGTGGGAAAGAAACTCGCTAAAACCAAAAATATTTTTATAGTCTTGCTTGTATGTTTTATTCTAGGGTTTGTTGTAACCATAGCTGAGCCTGATTTAACTGTGCTTGCCACTCAAGTACAATCGATTCCAAATATTGTTTTAATTGTAACGGTTGGAATTGGAGTAGGTTTGTTTTTGGTTGTTGGACAAATTCGTAACTACAAAATGCTGAAATTAAGAAATTTATTGTTTGTTTTTTATGCCTTAACTTTTATTCTTTGCATTTTTGTGGAAAAAGAATTTATTCCGGTTGCCTTTGATTCGGCTGGTGTTACAACGGGGCCAATAACAGTGCCTTTCATTATGGCTTTTGGATTAGGTTTAACAAGGTTTCGAGAAGATGAAAATTCAAGTAGTGATTCATTTGGCTTGATTTCATTAAGCTCAATTGGACCAATTCTTGCAGTTTTGATTTTGAGTTTCTTTTATTCAACATCTTCTATATCTTTATCGGATTCAGATATTATTTATGTATCTAATATGCAAGATGTCTTGTATGCATTTCTTGCAGGTATTCCTATCTATTTTGAAGAGGTGCTATTTGCTCTTTTGCCTATATTATTTATTTTTATCATTTTTCAAACTTTTACTAGAAGTCTTTCTAGAAAACTTATATTCAAAATGGGGATAGGTTTTATTTATACTTTTGTAGGTTTAGTTTTGTTTTTAACAGCTGCGAATATTGGATTTATGGTGGCAGGTGAAAAAATTGGAGAAAGTCTAGCTGGTTTTAATCGCTTTTTACTCATTCCAATCGGCGCTTTAATTGGTTACTTTATTGTTAAGGCAGAACCGGCCGTTATCTTGTTGACACATCAAGTAGAAGAAGTAAGTAATGGTTCAATATCCTCTAAATCGATTGGTTTGGCTTTAAGTGTTGGAATTGCGGTTTCTATTGCGTGTGCTATGCTTCGCGTGATTACAGGAATTTCGATTTTATGGTTTTTGATTCCTGGTTATTGTTTCTCTATTCTTTTATCAAGATTTGTTCCATCCATTTATACAGGTATTGCCTTTGATTCTGGTGGTGTTGCTTCTGGTCCGATGAGTGCAACGTTTTTACTTCCGTTTTCAATGGGGGCATGTAAAGCGCTTGGAGGAAATTTAATGACAGATGCCTTTGGTGTTGTTGCGATGGTTGCCATGACACCACTTATTACGATTCAATGTGTTGGATTGTTTGATGTATTAAAGAGTAGAAAGTCAAAGAAGGTTATTGAAAATAACGACATCATCTTCTTTGAGGAGGAATATTATGCATAAAACAAATTGCATTGTCTCTATTGTTGAAAGAGATAAAGTGAATCGTGTCTTATCTACATATAAGGAAAATGGGTGTTGTCCATTTCTGGAATTTTTAGCAAAAGGAACCGCAAGTAATGAAATGTTAGATTTGTTGGGTTTTTCCACAGATAAAAGAGCGATTGTTTTAGCTTTGGCTGATGAAAAAACAAGCCAGAATTTAATTAGAGAATTAAAAACAAGAGAAAGGATTCAACTTCATACAAAGGGGATTGTATTTGTTTGTCCTATTAGTGCAATTTCGAGTGGTCTTTATTTTATGATGAGTGAATCTATACATCATAGTGAGTCGGAGGAAATAAGAGAAATGAATCATGATAGTTTAGTTTTAGTGAGTATCAATCAAGGCTACAGTAATGATGTTATTCATACAGCCAAAAAATATGGGGCAAAGGGAGGTACTGTATTTAAGGCGAATTGGAGAAATGATGAATGTCTGGAAAATGATTTTCACAAAGAAAAAGAAATCTTAGCTATTGTGACTTCAGTGGATCAGAAAAAAGAGTTGATTCAACATATTCATCAAGAGCATGGTCCAGATTCAAAAGCACAAGCGTTAATTATTGCCCTTCCGGTTACAGATAAAGTGATATTGTAAGAATATTTTTTGTTGACAATCATAAAAAAATACGCATAATGGGACTAGATTGAAGGGAAGACAAGAAAATGAGAAAAACAAAAATTATTTGTACTTTAGGACCAGCTAGTGATTCTGATGAAATGATTAGAGAACTAATGCTTGCTGGTATGAATTGTGCGCGTTTTAATTTTTCACATGGAAGTCATGAAGAACATAAAGCGCGTTTTGACAAAGTAATCGCAGCCAGAAGAGAGCTAGATTTACCGGTTGCTACTTTGTTAGATACTAAGGGGCCAGAAATTCGTTTGCGTGATTTTGAAAATGGAAGTATTGAATTAAAGGAAGGTCAACACTTTACATTAACGACAGATGAAACGGTTGTAGGAAATGAAAATGTTGTATCGGTAACTTTTAAAGAAATGACACATGATGTTATTCCTGGTTCAACGATTTTAATTGATGATGGATTGGTTGCCTTAAGTGTTGAAAGTATTGAAGGAAACAATATTCATTGTGTCGTTATGAATGGTGGAAAGATATCAAATAAAAAGGGTGTCAATATTCCGAATATTGATGTTTCTATGCCATTTATTAGTGAAAAAGATCGTAGTGATATTATTTTTGGATGCGAATTAGGCTTTGAATATTTAGCGGCTTCATTTACACGTACAGCACAAGATATTTTAGATATTCGTGAAATCTTAGATGAACATGGTGGACATATGAAGATTATTGCGAAAATCGAAAGTATGCAAGGTGTTAAAAATATTGACGAAATCCTAGATGTTGTAGATGGAATCATGGTTGCCCGTGGAGATTTGGGTGTTGAAGTTCCATTGGAAGATGTTCCAATTATTCAAAAGATGATTATTAAAAAATGTATTAAGCGTGGAAAAATTTGTGTAACGGCTACACAAATGCTTGATTCAATGATTCATAATCCTAGACCAACTCGTGCAGAAGCAACGGATGTTGCTAATGCGGTATATCAAGGAACAACAGCCATTATGCTTTCAGGAGAAACAGCTGCAGGTAAATATCCTTTACAAACAGTTCGTACAATGGCACGTATTGCCGCTCGTACAGAAGAAGATGTGGACTACAAAGAGCAAATGCAAGAACGTATTGCCGTAAGTCAAACATCACAAACAAGAGCTATTTCACATGCCGCTACAACATTGGCGAATGATATTCATGCCAAAGCTTTAATTGTTGTAACTATGTCTGGGTATACAGGACGTCGTATTTCAAGTTATCATCCAACAATCCCAGTTATCGCATGTACGGTTCGTGAATCTGTAGCTTGCCAAATGAATGTATTGTTTGGTGTACAACCTTTAATTATTCCTCAACAAGAAAAAGCAGAATTGTTATTTACGTCTGCAATCAGTGCTGCCAAAAAAGCAGGATACGTACAAACGGGTGATTCTGTTGTATTAGCAGCAGGAGTACCATTAGGAATTTCTGGAAAAACGAATATGCTTCGTGTAATGGAAGTTGAGTAAGATGTATGGCCTATCGAAAGATGGGCTTTTTTTGTTGACAAGTGTACATGTGAAATGAACAAAAAAGTTCACAATGAAAAATTTACATAAAATGTAACAAAAAATGTAAGAAAAGGCTTGCACAGTGAAATAGATATTGCTATAATGGGGTCACTTACAAAAAATGGAGGAAAGAGTTATGAATTTTAACAAAATTGTTAAAGGAGGCGTCGCAGCCTTTATGGCCATGTCCATGGTTGCATGTTCTTCATCGAGCTCATCAAGCTCAGACACATTTAAATTAGGTGGTTCTGGACCATTGTCTGGAGATGCTGCTGTTTATGGTACAGCCGTTCAACGTGGTGCTGAAATCGCAATTAAAGAAATCAACAAAGAAGGAAAAGTTAAGTTTGAATTTAACTTCCAAGATGATCAAGCGGATGGTGAAAAAGCTGTTACTGCATTTAACACATTGGCTGACTGGGGAATGCAAGTTTCTATAGGAACAACAACTTCTGGTGCTGGTCAAGCAACTTCATCTTTATATCAAGAAGAAGATATTTTCGCAATCACACCTTCTGGATCAAGTCCAGCTGTTATTTATAAAGATTCTGAAAATGAAAAAGATGCTTATGGAAATGTATTCCA
Source organism: Waltera intestinalis (assembly GCA_963595075.1). GTDB lineage: Bacteria > Bacillota_I > Bacilli_A > Erysipelotrichales > Erysipelotrichaceae > Holdemanella. The sequence goes on along the minus strand of CAVBGZ010000011.1, from coordinate 24,860 downwards.
AATGTGTTTCTCAGATCCAAACCAAGGTGTTGCCTCTGCAGACTATATTTCAGAACATAGTGATGTAGGAACTAAGGTTGGTATCATCTATAGAAATGATGATAGTTATTCAAGTGGTATCTACAAGAAATTTAAAGCTGAAGCTGAAAAGTTAGGTCTTGAAATTGTTTCTGAACAAACATTCTTAAATGGAAATACAGATTACTCAGTACAAGTAAGTGCTTGTAAAGAAGCCGGTGCTGATGTAATTTTCTTACCTATCTATTATCAACCAGCTTCACAAATCTTAGCTGAAGCTAATAAACAAGGTTATGATGTAAACTTCTTCGGATGTGATGGTATGGATGGAATCTTAACTATGGAAGGTTTCGATACTTCTTTAGCTGAAGGATTATATATGTTAACTCCATTCTCAGCTGATGCTCAAGATGAAAAAACACAAAACTTCGTTAAAGCATATAAGAAGAAATATGGTGAAACTCCAATTCAATTTGCTGCTGATGCATACGATGCTGTATACGCAATTGCTCAAGCATTAGAAGAATCTGGTGTAAGTCCTAGTGATTCAACTTCAGATATTACAGCTGCATTAGAAAAAGAATTTACTTCTATGACATTTGATGGTTTAACTGGTACAAGTGTTACTTGGAACAAGAAGGGTGAAGTTTCAAAAGCTCCTAAGGCTGTTGTCATCCAAGATGGCGCTTATGTAGGTGTTGAATAAAATTTAAAATTGACGCACAAAAAAGGCTGTTAATTGCGTAAAACGATGACAGCCTTCTTTATTTATTGAAAGGGAGGAACAAACTATGGCCTTTTTATCCTATCTTATTGGTGGACTTGGACTTGGTAGTGTGTATGCGATTATAGCACTTGGATATTCTATGGTATATGGAATTGCCAAAATGTTAAACTTCGCGCATGGAGACATTATCATGGTCGGTGCTTTCGTTACTTATTTTGCGATGAGCTCCTATGGATTACCTGTTATTGTTGCGATTTTATTATCTATTGTTGTATGTACAGTTTTAGGTGTTGTGATTGAACGTTTAGCTTATAAACCTTTAAGACAAGCTTCTTCATTATCCGTTTTGATTACAGCGATTGGTGTATCTTATTTCTTACAAAATGCAGCTATGTTAATTTGTGGAACAGATACAAAAATCTTTCCAACAATTTTAAAGGGTTCTGTTAAACTTGGAAGCTTAAGCATTCCATATTTAACATTAATTACTATTTTTACTTGTATCGTAATTATGATCGCATTAACTTTATTTATTAATAAAACAAAAACAGGTAGTGCAATGCGTGCTTGTAGTGAAGATAAAGGTGCTTCCGCATTAATGGGTATTAATGTAAATCGTATTATTTCAATCACATTTGCGATTGGATCAGGTCTTGCGGCAATTGCTGCTGTATTACTTTGTGCAACCTATCCAAGTGTATATCCTACTTTAGGATCTATGCCTGGTATTAAAGCATTTACTGCAGCCGTATTCGGTGGTATTGGTAGTATTCCAGGAGCCTTTTTGGGAGGATTGTTACTTGGTGTGATTGAAAATATGTCTCGTGCTTATATTTCGACACAATTATCCGATGCGATTGTATTCTTAGTTTTGATTATTGTCTTGTTAATTAAGCCAACTGGATTGTTAGGTAAGAAAGTGAATGTGAAGGTGTAGATTATGGAATTTGTAAAATCATTATTTGGACCTAAAACTAAAGGTCGTACCCTTTCTTTTGCTCTTGTACTTGTTGCTTATATTGTGATTCAAGTTTTACAATCAGCAGGAAGCATTCCTCGTATGATTTCTTCATTGCTTGTTCCAGTATGTTGTTATGTCATTGCGGCTATTGGTCTAAATATGAATGTTGGAATTTCTGGAGAGTTAAACTTAGGTCAAGCTGGATTTATGTCTATTGGAGGTTTTAGTGCAGCCATAGTGAATGCGCTATTATTAAATTCAGTGGAAAGTAATATTCTTCGATTGATTATTTGTTTGATTGTAGGAGCTTTACTTGCTGGTTTTATTGGATGGTTGATTTCGATTCCAGTATTAAAGTTAGAAGGCGATTATTTAGCTATCGTTACTTTAGCTTTCGGACAAATCATTATGTCATTGATCAACAACTTATATGTTGGTTTAGATGGAAAAGGCCTTCATTTTGCGTTTATCCATAATACGATGAAACTTGGAAGTGATGGAAGGTTAATTATTTCTGGACCTATGGGTGTTACAAACAACTCTATGATATCTACCTTTACAATTGGAATTATCTTGATTTTGATTTCTTTAGCTATCGTATACAATGTGATTTTCAGTAAGGAAGGTCGTGCTATTCAGGCTTGTCGTGATAATAAAATTGCAGCTGAAACAGTAGGTATTCATGTATCGCATACAAAAACATTGGCTTTTGTGATTTCGAGTGCATTAGGTGGACTTGCTGGTGCATTATATATGATGAATTATTCATCTGTAGCCGCTAGTAAATTTGACTTTAATACATCCATTTTAATTTTGGTATATGTTGTTCTTGGTGGATTAGGAAATATGACAGGAACAATGATTTCAACGACAGTTCTTGTATTACTTCCAGAAGTTTTACGTTTCTTAGCAAGCTATCGTATGCTTGTGTATGCGATTGTATTGATTTTAATGATGTTGATCACAAATAATGAAACTATCAAATTATTCTTTGCGAAATTTAAGAAAAAGAAGGGAGTCGATATCCATGAGTGAAACACGTGAAAAGATTTTAGAAGTACGAAATCTGGGTATTGATTTCGGAGGTTTGACAGCTGTTAATAATTTGGATCTTGATATTTATCAAGGTGAAATCTATGGATTGATTGGGCCGAATGGCGCAGGAAAAACAACGGTATTTAACATGTTGACGAAAGTATATCAACCCACTCGTGGGACCATTCAAATTGCTGGACAGGATACAGAAAAGATGAATCCAGTTCAAGCGAATATGGCTGGTGTAGCTCGTACGTTTCAAAATATTCGTTTGTTTTCAAATATGTCTGTTTTGGATAATGTGAAGACGGGAATGCATAATTCTGTAAAATATGGTTTACTTTCCACTATTTTTAGACTTCCTAGTTTTAAAAAACAAGAAAAAGAATCAACGCAAAAAGCAATGGAACTTTTAGAAATATTTGGACTTGACAAAGAAGCAGATACAATTGCGGCCAATCTTCCATATGGTGCTCAACGTCGTTTGGAGATTGCGCGTGCTTTAGCTACTAATCCAAAATTATTATTGTTAGATGAGCCTGCTGCTGGTATGAATCCTCAAGAAACACAGGATTTGATGGATATGATTCGTAAAATTCGTGATTTATTTCCAATCTCTATTTTATTGATTGAACATGATATGAAATTGGTTATGGGAATTTGTGAGAGAATTACAGTATTAAATTTTGGTCAAGTGCTTGCCCAAGGTTTACCTAGTGAGATTCAATCCAATAAAGAAGTTATTAAGGCTTATATTGGAGAGTGAGGATAAGATCATGTTGAAAATTGAAAATTTAGTCGTTCGCTATGGAATGATTGAAGCGATTAAAGGCATTAGCTTTCATGTTAATGATGGAGAAATAGTCACTTTAATCGGTTCAAATGGTGCTGGAAAAACAACGACAATGCATGCGATTTCTGGATTAATTAAACCACATAGTGGTACAATTACTCTAGATGATCAAGATTTAATTAAAATGCCTGCCCATAAAATTATTACGCAAGGACTTGCTCAAGTTCCAGAAGGAAGACGCGTGTTTGCAGAACAGACAGTAAAAGAAAATCTTTTGTTAGGGGCTTATCATCGCAAAGATAAAGATGAAATTCTTAAAGATTTGGAATATGTATTTGAATTGTTTCCTAGATTAAAGGAAAGGGAAAAACAATTGGCTGGAACTCTTTCTGGTGGTGAGCAGCAAATGTTGGCGATGGGTCGTGCTTTAATGGCTAAACCAAAGATTTTATTGCTGGATGAGCCTTCAATGGGATTGTCTCCTTTATTGGTTAAAGAGATTTTTAGAATTATTCAGGAAATCAATAAAAAGGGAACGACTGTTTTATTGGTAGAACAAAATGCCAAGATGGCATTGGCTATTGCGGATCGAGCTTATGTGTTGGAAACTGGAAAAATCACTTTAGAAGGAACGGGTGAAGAGTTGTCCGCAAGTGAGCAGGTAAGAAAGGCATATTTAGGAGGATAATTGTATGTATGTAAAAGATCATATGACACCAAATCCTATTACGGTAGGACCAGAAGCAACGTTGTCTGAATGCTTAGAAATTATGGGTAAAAATCATTTCCATCGTTTACCTGTTGTTCAAAATGGTAAACTGATTGGACTTATTACAGAAGGTTTAATTAATGATAATTCTGGAAAAAGTTCAACTTCTCTTTCTATTTATGAATTGAATTATTTATTAGGTCGTACCTTGGCAAAAGATATTATGATTCAAGAGGTAAAAACAGTTTCTCCAGATGCTTGGATTGAAGAAGCTGCTGAAATTATGGTTGATAATGGCATTAATGTGTTACCGGTAGTTGATTCGGATAATAAGGTTATTGGTATTGTGACGGAGAAAGATTTATTTAAAGCTTTCTTAAATGTAATGGGTTATCGTCATCAAGGTACTCGCTTTGTAGTCAAAGTTCAAGATGTACCTGGTGAATTTGAAAAGGTCTGTCATTTATTTGGAAAAGAAGATGCGAACATCGAAAATATTGGTGTTTACCATTCAGAAGAAAGAGCAGCTGAAACTGTGATTCGTGCAACTGGTGAAGTTTCTGTGGAAAAAATGACAGAAGTGTTAGTGCAAGAAGGTTTTGAAGTTGTGAATGTTTGGCAAACAAAAGCTCAAGATGCAAAAAAGTAAGAAGATGATTTCTTACTTTTTTTCTTTTATAGAGTATAATTATGTCATATGAACAAAAACTACAAACAGGAAATTTTTAATATTATTCAAATTGGAGATAAAAGTAATGTTTTAAGTCGAATATTTGATGTGCTTATCACAATTGCGATTTTAATGAATATTACAGTCACTTTCATGTTGACGTTTGATTGTTTTGAAAATATATATTCTTTTCTTCATTTTATCGAATATACGACCTTATTTATTTTTTGTATAGAATATGTAGCTAGAGTATGGACATCTGATTATTTATATCCGGATCAGTCAAAAGGAAAAGCTTGTCTTTCTTTTTTGTTTTCTTTTTATGGAATTATCGATTTTTTAACAATTGTACCAGCCTTTTTCTTATCTGGAGTCGTATTTTTTAGAATGTTTCGTGTAGCACGTATTTTTCATTTGTTCAGACTCAATGCACAATATGATTCGTTTAATATTATCAGTACGGTACTCATTGAGAAAAAGAATCAAATTTTGTCTTCTTTGTTTATTGTGTTAATTTTAATGTTTGCGAGCAGTCTATGTATGTACAGTGTTGAACATGATGCACAGCCTGGAGTTTTTGAGAATGCGTTTAGTGGAATTTGGTGGAGTGTTTCTACACTATTGACAGTAGGATATGGAGATATTTATCCCGTGACGACTTTAGGTAAAATTATGGCAATCTGTATTTCTTATTTGGGTGTGGGTGTAGTCGCCATACCTACAGGTATTATCAGTGCTGGTTTTGTGGAACAATATCAAAAAAAGAGCAATCTAACACATGTTCGCGAGTTAGATATAAAGAGTATTGCTGAAATTGTCGCAAATGAAAGGTATATAGGAAAAACGATTTCTGAGATTGAAAATACCTATCATTTTATAATCTATCTTGTGTTACGAAAGGACCTATCTGTTTTGCCAAACAAAGATATGATTATTGAAGAAAATGATATTTTAATTGTTCATGAAATAGAGAGCTAATCCTTTATTTTTACATTGATTTCGGTGATATATTCTGCTGGGGTTTGTGTTAATAAATTATCAATCACATAATATTCAATGAATTCATCTTCAATTTGTATATGGTGGGCTTTGATATAGTTCATCATTTTTTTATAAGTAATTCCAATATTTGTATAATCTCCTTTATGGTATGCCACTAAATAGTTTCCTTTAGAAAATGAAAGTATATTTTTATGTTGGATTTTATGAGGGAATAGAAGGATGACGTTTGAATAATTATTGTAGATTTCATTTTCAATATCGGATTTATATTGGATATATGAAATTAAAAAGTCGATTTCTTTTGTTTGTTCCATTAATTGATTCGCGACAAAGGCCCATTCTTTTTCGTTTTTTGGATTGATTGTTGCCATTAAATAGTAGCGCTTCTCAAAGTGCTCAATGGTAATTTTATTAAAATCTTTATTCATATATTTTAAAATAAAGTTTTTGTTGTTTTGAATAAAAGCTTTTATTTTTTTTAAATGCATAATTTGATTTTGGATATCTTTTTCTCTTTCATTCAAAAGATTATATACATTTTGTGGATTTCTTTGGTCTAAAAATTTTTTTATTTCTTTTAAAGACATGCCTAAATCTTTTAGAATGGTGATGGTTTGAAAGGTTTCGATTTGATCAATGGAATAAAATCGATATTTATTTTCGTCAATAAAAATAGGTGAGAATAATTGAATATCATCATAGTGATAGAGTGTATGTTTGGATACGCCATTAATTTTGGCAAATTCTGAAATTGTGATGTATTTTGTTTGACTCATAGATCCTCCTTGACTCTAGGGTTACCCTATAGTTTATTGTATGGAGTGTTGACAAGGAGGTCAATATAAATGCAACAAACTTTTTCTCAAAAATTTAATACGATGGATTTATTGAAATTTGCAGCTCCTTCGATTGTCATGATGATACTCATGTCTTTATATACGATTGTGGATGGTATTTTTGTTTCTCGATATGTTGGAAGTAATGCTTTATCTTCTATTAATATCGTTTGGCCTTACGTATGTTTGGTGAACGCGATTTCTACTATGCTTGGAACTGGAGGAAATGCGATTATATCACGTTATATGGGTCAACATAAAATGGATAAAGCTAGACAATGTTTAACTTCTTTTGTAGTTGTAGGTATCATATGTAGTGTTGTAGCTTTGTTGATTTGTAGACTTTTTCTATCAAACATATCTTATTTGTTAGGGTCAAATGATGAATTATTGGCAGATTGTAATACGTATTTAATCTTATGTATGACTTTTGCTCCTGCTGCTATGTTACAAGGAATGTTTCAATCTTATTTTGTGACAAGTGGAAACTCTTCGATTGGATTGTATGTTTCTACAGCTGCTGGAATCTTTAATATGGTTTTTGATTATGTATTTATTGTGATTTTTCATTTAGGTGTTGCGGGTGCAGCCATCGCAACGGGTATTGGTCAATGTATTCCGGCTATTGTTGGCCTTTGGTATTTTACGTTTGGTAAGACGGAATTGAAATTTACACAATTCACATTTAATAAACATGAACTTACAGAAGCTTGTTACAATGGATCAAGTGAAATGGTGACGCAATTATCCAATGCGATTATGACTTATTTGTTTAATATCATTTTAATGCGTCTGGCAGGATCCGCTGGTGTTGCGGCCATTACGATTATTTTGTATGGACAATTTGTTTTTGTGGCATTCTATTTAGGACTATCTGTAGGTATTAGTCCAATCGTTGGATACAAATATGGTGCAAATGATAAGCAAGAATTAAAGCATATTCACAAAATTGTTTTTTCTTTTACCATTGTTTCATCTATATTGGTAGCTATTCTTGCCTTTATGAGTTCGAACTTGATGGTTGAAGTTTTCACAAAAGAAAAGGCAACCTATGATTTAACGGTTGCGGGATTTAAATTATTCTCAATTAGTTTTATTTTTAGTGGATTTAATGTCATGTCAAGCGGATTCTTTACTGCATTGTCAAATGGTAAAATATCGGCTTTGATTTCATTCTGTAGAACCCTTGTATTTACCAGTTTATTCATCATTTTATTGTCAAATTTATTTGGTGTAACAGGTACATGGTTAGCGGTTCCTGCAGCGGAATGTGTAACATGTTTGATTTGTGTGTTTATGCATAAAAAATATTTTCTAACAAAAAATGAATATTGTTACTTTTGAATTTGATGGATCAAATCTTGAATGTAAGAGTCATCAATATCAAATCCTAAGTAACATAGGCTTCGATAAATCATATTCATATCACTCAAAGAGGGAATTAAGTTCATTAATTCTCTTTTTTTGTCGTTGATTAAATTCATATCATAATCATCTGTATTTCCGCATGGGTGCATACACGTTTTACATCCTGGGGAAATGATATCTTTTTCTTTATGAACAAGATTGATGTCTTCTTGTGTTACATGATGTTCTTTGATTTTTTTAAGACTCGATTGTATTAAAACATCTGTGTTTTCGGTTTTAGGATTTGAATCCACTGTTTTTGATAGGCCGATTAAAGCACTCCATAATAAGTCTTCCATGATTTTTCCTCCCTATATTTCAAAAAAAGTGTGAAATATATTCACACTCGTATTATAAATCCTTTTTTGACTGGCGTATATTCTTTGGCTTCCATAGTATCAAAAATTAAATTTCCATCCGTATTTAAAATCATGATGCGTTTTGATTTTGGAAGTTCTTTGATTTCATGATTAATTTTATATACACCTGTTTCTTGGCTTTTGTACTCTTCTAAATCATCTTCGCAAATATAAGTATAAGTATTTAAAAAGAGTTTTCCATTTTCAAAATAAGGTTCAATGCGATCTCTTGAACCGTTGCATGGTGTATTCATGTGACTTTGCGCATGCGTATCATCAATAACTTCAATAGGGAATTCACTTAAACCATCTGAAAATCCATCTTCAATATTGGAATGAAGTAGAATAGAAAGAACGTTTTCAGTATTTTTGAATTCAACACTACACATCATTTGGTTGATGGTTAAATCATATTCGGTTGTATTCGATACGATATATTTTTTATTTAATCGATTTTGCCATTCTTTAGAAAGAGCTTGAGGATGAGCTTTCATTGCGAATGGCAAAGTTCTTCCTTTGAGTGTCTTGATTAAATAGATTTCATTATTTTTTTCTTCAAATTGGATGGCATCATTTTTGTCATCGAACCAAATTCCATCTTTAAAATGATATAGATTTGTACAATTCCAACCTTTATTGTTTTTTTCTTGAACGACAAGATATTCTTTTGAACAAGTAACTTTCATCATGCCAAAGGCGTAAATATAAATGCCGCTGTAGTCAGGATATTCTTTTTGATCTAAATAGACTTTAAATAAACGCATTAAAGTGCTAGGAACGTCTAACCCACAATCGTGTGTTTCACTAAGAGCTAATACGGCATTGTATTTAGGAATGATGATTAGTCTTGAAGAGAAAAACATACTGTTTCCACCTTTAGATAAAACACCTTCACCAAAATCAAATTCTGGATCATGATTTGTGACTAAATCCCATCCTAGCCCAAAATCAATAGCCCCTTTATCTTTATCTAAGAATGTTTTACCCCATGATTTAGCCATAAGTTTTTTTGATTTTTCTGATAAAATTTCATTTTCTTCTAGAAAGATTTGTCCAAAACGACATAAGTCTTCCATATTTGTAGTTAAGCCACCAGCACCTTGAATAGGAAAATATTCTTTTGGCTTTTTACCTTCTGAGACCAATGGATATTTTTCATTGATACTGTAGGAAGAATTTGTAGAGTAGGCTTTAATTTTATCTGTGATCTGTTCTTTTAAAACTTCTTCATAAGGCTTTTTTCTGACTTTGACAATAATCATTTCGGCTAAAGTAAAGCCATCATTACAATAGGCACTGTATGTTCCAGGCTCTGCTTTTAGAGTAGAATCATCTAAATAATCCAATACTTCTTTATAGTAATCAAATTTATGAGTGGTATTCACACTAAAATGTTTCCATTGCGTTCCGGGTAGCCCGCTTGTATGATCTAAACACATATGAATGGTAATATTTTTATAGCGCTTATCCTTCATTTTAAATTCTGGTAAATATTTGATGATGGGATCATCAAGATTTACAAGTCCTTCATCAACCAGTTGCATCATTAAAACGGTGCAATAGATTTTTGAGATGGAACAAACATTAAAAGTACAATCGGTCGTGATGGGTTGATTATTGATTTTATCAATCACACCAATCGCATCGCTGGCTACAATTTTCCCATCGACCATAATGGCGTAACTACATGCGGTATAGTCTGGCTTTACTAAACTTTTTAATAATTGAGTACAAGAATTCATGTTGCCTCCTAGTCGGCTACGGCATCAATAAGAATGTTGTGATAGGCATTAACAATATCGTTTACGGTTTCTTCGATATTTGTATTGTTGTCGGCTACATAAGCAGCATATTTTTGGTATAAAGGTTGTCTTTCTTTATGCATTTGTTGAAGGGCTTGTTTTGAACTTGATAAAGGTCTGTTTGGATCGGAACTTATTAGTTTATCAACATCTCGATCAATGTAGATTGTGATTCCGTTTAAACGAAGGAAGTCCATATTGACTTTATGTTTAATGGCTCCACCACCAGTGGCAATAATCATGTTGTTCATCTTGCTAGCTTCAATGGCAACTTCGGTTTCAATAGCTCTAAATCCGGATTCACCAGATTCTTGGAAGATTTCAGGAATGGTTTTACCTGCCTTTTCGATAATCATGTCATCTAAATCGACAAATGTCTTTCCTAATTTTTCTTGAAGCAATTTACCAATCGTTGTTTTACCAGCACTAGGCATACCAATCAATACAATGTTACAACGATCTTTTAACATTTCTTTTTTGATTTCATCGATGATTGAATCATCAAATGACATATTTTCGAAAATTTCAAAAGTGTATTTAGCTTGCGCAATTAACATTTCAAGTCCAATAACACGTTTGATATCCATTTCTTGGGCTTCAAAACATAAGCGTGTAAGAATAGGGTTGTATACGACGTCTAAGACACATTCTAATTTGTGAAACCATGAAACATCAATCGGTGCATTGGCGATATTTGGATACATTCCAACAGGACTTGTATTGACTACGATATCTGCATCCAAGTGAGAAGTGTACATTTCATCATAGCTGACAGTTCCTGCAGCTGCATTTCGACTTACGACAACGATTTGACCTGCTTTTTCATGTTTACAAACGGCCTGCACAGCTGCACTAACGCCACCATTACCAATCAATAATACTTTTTTTCCTTCCATTTTTACATTATGGGCTTTTACCATATATAAGAATCCACCAAAATCTGTATTATATCCATGAAGTTTTCCATCACGATTCACAATCGTATTGACAGCTCCCATCGCTTTGGCACTTTCATCGATTTCATCTAAATAAGGGATAACTGCTTTTTTATAAGGTAATGTGACATTGATACCTTTAAAATCTTTTTTTGTCATGAACTCGATGAATTGTTCTTGATCCAATTCAACAAGATCGTATTGATAATCCTTTACGTTTTGTAGTTCAGCGATACGTGTTTGTATCTGTTTTGAGAAACTGTGACCTAAATTTTCTCCGATTAATCCATATTTCATTTGTCTTTCCTCTTTTCTAAATTACTCAAAACCCAAAAAAAAGCATTCAATCTGTTTTGTTGAATGCTTTCTTATGCCCTAAAACCTAAAAATAACCATTGTTTCTATGGTTTGTTTTAGGGCTATTTAAAGTAAAAATAAAATGATTGTGAATAATTCATGACTTCATGATACTCCTTATGAATTAAAAATACAATAAAATTTGAAAAGAAATGTAAAATATTGAAAATTAATGATTCAAATTTGTGTGTGACTCAATAAAATTTGTGAACGCATGAACAGCTGGAGGAAGATAACGGTTTTTCATCATCGCAAGATAGATGTAGCGTTTATTGTGAGGATTGGTGATTTTTAATTTTTTAAGATTGAAATGAGAAATCATAGGGATATCTGGCACAACGGCAACACCGTAGTTGATATCAACAAGTCCGAGTACGGCACTATCTTCTTCAACTTCAAATAGAATGTTGGGTTTAATTTCATTTTCGTTAAATAAATCATCGATTAAAGGGCGTAAACCACTTTCCTTACTATAATATATGAAATATTCATTTTGTAGTTCTTTTAAATCAATTTCTTTTCGAATGGCTAGAGGATGATTTTTACTGATAACTACAACAAGTTCTTCTGTTGTGATGGGAATAAATTGGATGTTGTTGCGATTTTCTTGATAAGAACAAAGGGCGACATCGTATTTTTCTTCTTCTAATCCATTTAGTAGCTCCGTTGTATTTCCTTGTTTTAAAGTAAATTTAATTTGGTTATTTTTACGGATCGCATGAAAGTTTTTGATGGTATTTGGAACAAAATAGTAACCTAGAGTATAAATAAAAGCTAAACGAATCCATCCTTGGTTTGGGCTTGTGATGGCTTCAATTCGTTTTTGTCCCATTTCAATTTGTTTCAATCCATTATCAATGTATTCATAAAAAATTTGGCCATATCTTGTGAGTCGAACATTTCTTCCTTGTTTTTCGAATAAATAACAACCAAGATCTTTTTCTAATTGTGCTATCGCATGGGATAGGGAAGGTTGAGTAATGTTGAGTATATTTGCAGCTTGCGTATAGTGTTGTGTTTTTGCGAGAACTCTAAAATAATATAAGTGGTTTAGATTCATAAAATAATCTCCTTTTATATAATTATACTTAATCTATAGAAAAAATCTATAAATAATTCGCGTTATGTCAATTGTTTAAATGGAAGAGTTTCTTTATAATGGTAGTGTCTTGTGAATAAGTTAACATTGTGTTGAGTTAACAGGAGGAAAAAATGGGAAAGTTTAATTCACTATTTCAACCATTAGAAGTTAGAAGATGTACGATTCCAAACCGTATCGTCATGACTCCAATGGGAACTAACTTTGCAGAAAGCACAGGAGAAATGAGCTTTTTGCATATGGATTACTATGAACAAAGAGCACAAGGTGGAGCAGGTTTAATTATTGTTGAAAATGCTTGTGTTGATTTTCCATCAGGATCAAATGGAACATCACAATTACGTTTAGACAAGGATATTTATATTCCTAGAATGTTTAAACTTACAGAAACAATTCATAAACATGCGACAAAAATTGCCGTTCAATTGAATCATGCTGGTGCAAGTGCAGTTGCAGAAAGAATTGACATGCAACCAGTATCTGCAAGTGATTTACCTAACAAAAAAGGAGGAGCCAAACCTCGTCCATTAACAAAAGATGAAATTTATTCAATCGTTGAAAGCTATGCAAAAGCTGCAAAGAGAGCACAAATTGCTGGATTTGATGCTGTAGAAATTCATTGTGGACATAGCTATTTAGTAAGTCAGTTCTTATCACCACTTACAAATAATCGTACAGATGAGTTCGGTGGTAGTGCTGAAAACCGTGCACGTTTTGCAAACTTGATTTTAAAAGCTGTTCGTGAACAAGTAGGACCTTTCTTCCCAATCTTAGTTCGTATTAGTGCAGACGAATTTGTTGAAGGTGGAAGCAACCTAGAAGATTCATTAGATTTATTACAATACTATCAAGAAGAAGCAGATATCATTGATGTTTCTTGTGGTTTAGTAGATTCAATTCAATACCAAATTGATGCGAACTACTTAAAAGATGGTTGGAGAACTTATTTAGCTACAGCTGTTAAAGAAAAATTCAATAAACCAGTTATTACTGTAGGTAACATTCGTGATCCTCAAGTGGCTGAAGATATCCTTTCAAGTGGTCAAGCAGACTTTATCGGTTTAGGTCGTCAATTTGTTGCGGATCCTCAATGGCCATTAAAAGTTAAAGAAGGTCGTTTAGATGAAATCCGTAAATGTATTTCATGTAACATCGGATGTAGTGGACACCGTATTGGTTTAAATCGTCCAATCCGTTGTACAGTTAACCCAAGTGTGAATGAGGGTGAATCTTATAAATTCAATAAAGTAAAACGTCCATGCAACGTAGTTGTTGTTGGTGGTGGTACAGCTGGTCTTGAGGCTGCATGTACAGCTGCTGAAGTTGGATGTATGACTTTCTTGATTGAAAAAGAAGATCATTTAGGTGGTTTAAGTGTAGAAATCAGTAAAATCCCTGAAAAGAAACGTTTAAGAGATTTCCCTGATTACTTAGTAAAACGTGCTTCTCGTTTGAAAAACTTGATCACATTCACAAATACAGAGGCTACAATTCCATTTATTGAAGCTTTAAAACCAGATTTCATTGTAAACTCTACAGGATCTACTCCTTTACTTCCACCTATTACAGGTTTAAGAGAGAATATTGATCACCCACAAAGCAGTGTTCAAGGTATTCTTGGAATGATCAACAATATCAATAACTATCCTGAAAACTTAGAAGGAAAGAAAGTTGTTGTTGTTGGTGGTGGAGCTGTAGGTTTGGATGTTGTTGAATTCTTCTCAAACCGTAAGGCAACTGTTTCTATCGTAGAAATGTTACCTGTTGTTGGTAAGGATTTAGACTTTGTTACGAAGATTGGTACATACGCTATTTTAGAGAAAAATAATGTAAATGTATTAACTTCAACAGCTTTACAAGAAGTTCATCCAGATCATTTCATCGTTAAACGTAATGATCAAATTGAACAATTAGACTTTGACTACGGATTCGTTTGTTTAGGAATGCGTTCATATGCACCAATTTTAGCGGATTTACATGAAGCATTTGATGATAAGAATGTAGAAATCATCAATATTGGTGATAGTTTCAGAGCTCGTCGTATCATTGATGGTACTGGTGAAGGACGTAACATCTTAAATGCATTAAAGACAAAAGGATACTTAGAATAAGAAAGTAATATTTTTACTAGGAGGAAAAGAACATGAGTGAAAGAATTACAGGACACACAGAATTAATCGGATTGATCGCATATCCAATCCGCCATTCATCATCACCTAAGATGCATAATGAAGCATTTGCTAAATTAGGTTTAGACTATGCTTATTTAGCATTCGAAGTTGATAATGATACTTTGGAAGATACAGTAAAAGGATTTAGAGCTATGAAGGTTCGTGGATGGAACGTTTCAATGCCAAACAAAACTGTTATCGGAAAATACTTAGACAAATTAACTCCAGCTGCTGAAATGTGTGGAGCCGTTAATACAGTTGTTAATGACAACGGTGTATTAACTGGAACAATCACAGATGGTGTTGGTTTCATGACTGGATTAAAAGATGCACATATCGATCCTATCGGAAAGAAAATGACAATTGCTGGAGCTGGTGGGGCTGCCACAGCAATCGAAATTCAAGCTGCTTTGGATGGTGTAGCTGAAATTTCAATTTTCAACCGTAAAGATAAATTCTGGGCAAACGCAGAAGAAACAGTAAGAAAAATCAATGAAAACACAAAATGTAAAGCAACTTTATTTGATTTAGATGATAAAGAAGCATTACGTAAAGAAATCGAATCTTCTTACTTGTTAACAAATGCAACAGGTATGGGTATGAAACCTTTAGAAGGACAAACTTGGTTACCTGACACTTCATACTTACGTAAAGATTTAATTTGTGCAGATACAGTTTATGCTCCTGCAAAAACTAAATTCTTAGAAATGGCTGAAAGTGTTGGATGTCAAATCTTAAATGGTTTCCCAATGATGTTATATCAAGGAGCTGCTGCATTTAAATTGTGGACAGGTGAAGATATGCCTGTAGAACACATTAAAGAAGTCATGGGATTTGATTTCTAATAATAGTGGGATTTTGAAAGGAAAGAGACATGAGAGATAAAAAATATTTGCCAGCTGTCATCATCATGTATTTGAACTACTTCATTCATGGTGTTGGATGTTCGGTATTAGGACAAGCGGTTATTAAAGAATCGTTGGCGACAAGTTGGGGTTGTGACCCAATGTCAATTACAAAAATTAGTGCTGCATTAGGATTAGGACGTTTAGTTGCCCTTCCTTTTGCAGGTCCATTATCTGATAAATTAGGACGTAAAATTTCTATGGTTATCGGTGGACTTAGCTATGCTGTTTATTTAATTGGTTTAGCATTCGCATTCAATGCAGGAACAAATGGTGGTTATACAATCGCTTATGTTTGTGCTGTAATCGGTGGTATCGCAAACTCATTCTTAGACACAGGTATTTATCCTGCTGTTGCAGAAGCTATTAGTGATGCACCTGGTATTGCGACAATGGGAATTAAGTTCTTTATTTCAATTAGCCAAATGTTATTGCCATTCTTCTTAGGTGTTGCAGTAAGTACAACAGTAGCAGGAACTACAAGCTACAATCATTTATTCTGGGTTTGTGGTATTGCTTTTGCTGCTCTTGCTATCTTGGTTATTTTCTGCCCACTTCCAGATACAGATGGTGGAGAAAAGAAACAAGGCTTAGTTGAAAGTATTAAAGAAACACACTTCTCAATTGAATCAATTGCTATGATTCTTATCGGATTCACTTGTACTGGTACTTTCCAATTATGGTTAAACTGTGCACAAAACTTTGCTAAGGATGTTGCTGGATGGGCAGATCCTAGCTCTATGCAATCATACTATTCTATTGGAACAATGCTTGCTTTGATTGTAACTTCAATCTTAACTCGTAAGATTAAAGATGTACGTTTCATCTTAGTATATCCAGCTATTTGTTTAGTAATGATGATTGCTGTATTAATGGCTCCAAGCCAAACAATGTGTACAATTGGTGCTTTCGTAATTGGATGGGCAGGAGCTGGTGGATTGTTACAGATCGCAACTTCTGTATGTAACATGATTTTCCCTAAAATTAAAGGTACAGTAACTGCATTAGTAATGATCGCATCTTCATTATGTAACTATACTATTTTAACGGCTGCAGGAAATATGACTCCTAGCCAAGTTATGATTATGAATATTGTCTTAACTGGTGTTGGTGTATTATTAGGATTGTATGTAAATGCACGTTACAAAAATTTAGTTGGTGAACAAGCATAATTGAATATTTCGCAAATTTACGGTACTTTGTTACCGTATTTTTGCTAAAATATAGAAAAAAGGATGTGATGATTTGAAAGTAATACGTTTTTTGGATGACAAATTAGAAGAGTTATTGTTGATTGGTTTACTCATCACAATGGCTGTGATCATGGGAGTCCAAATATTTTGCCGATATGCTTTAAACTATTCTTTAAGTTGGTCTGAAGAGTTGACAAGATATCTCTTTATCTGGTCTTGCTTTATTAGTATCAGTTTTTGTATCAAAAGATGGATTTCTATCAAGGTTGATCAAGTGATTAAAATGTTACCTAAAAAAGGGTATGTCATTGCACAACTTTTATTGAATATCATGTTGTTTATACTTTTCTTTTATTTAACAATTCATGGATATCGTTTTTTACAATTATCGATTGAGTCGAAGCAGACAAGTCCAGCTTTAGGTTTACCTATGCCATATGTGCAATGTGCTCCATTTGTTGGTTTTGCCTTAGCAACATTCCGTTCATTTCAACAAATTTTATTTGAATTAGCGAATGTTTCTCATATGTTAAAGCATGAGAAAATTGTTGATCAAGATCCAAGGGAGGTTAAATAATATGTTAGCGAGTGTAGTATTTATATTATTTATCGTTCTCTTATTGTTGTCGGTTCCAATTTCTGCAACATTGAGTATGGTTAGTTTAACACCAACAATTTTGGATCCTAACTTTACAGTTTCAGCCGAATATATTATTCGTGCTATGTTTGGCGGAATTGATTCATTCCCACTTCTTGCTGTTCCGATGTTTGTGTTGTCGGGTGTATTGATGGCTAAAGGTGGAGTGAGTAAGAAATTGTTTGATGTTTTCTCTTATTTTATTGGAAATAAAACAGCAGGTATGCCTTGCGCTGTTATTATTACGTGTTTATTTTATGGGGCTATTTCTGGTAGTGCACCGGCTACGGTTGCCGCTGTAGGAAGTATGACCATTCCATTATTGATTCGTTTGGGTTATGACAAAGTCTTTGTGACTGCCATTGTTGCGGTTGCGGGTGGTTTAGGTGTTATTATTCCGCCTAGTATTCCATTTATCTTATATGCGATGGCAAGTGGCACAAGCGTTGGCAAGATGTTTATGGCGGGTATTTTACCTGGTATCTTGATTGCGGCTTTATTGATGATTTATGCGATTTATTATTGTAAAAAGCATGGGGAAGATAAAGAAAAAATTCATGCGGAAGTAAATGCTCTTCATGATAAAGGATTTAAAAAAGTTTTCTTTGAAAGCTTTTGGGCTCTTCTTACACCTGTCATTATTTTAGGGTGTATTTATTCTGGAGTGGCTAGTCCTACAGAGGCAGCGGTTATTTCTGTTTTCTATGCTTTAATTATTTCCATGTTTGTCTATAAAACATTAAGTGTTAAGGATTTGTATAATGTATTTGTAGAATCGATTCGTACGTATGCTCCAATTTTATTTATTTTGGCTTCGTCGGTTGCATTCTCTCGAATTATTACTATTTTACAGATTCCAGATATTGCGGCTAACTTGATTTTAAATACTGTTCATGGTCGTGTTGCGATTTTGTTGGTGGTTAATGTTTTATTGTTGATTGTTGGTATGGTTATGGATACAAGTCCTGCTATCTTGATTTTAACGCCAATCTTGCTTCCAATTGTTACCAGTGTGGGTGTAGATCCTGTGCATTTTGGAATTATTATGGTTGTTAACTTAGCAATTGGATTTGTGACACCTCCAATTGGAATTAACTTATTTGTGGCTAGTTCTTTAACGGATGTGCCAGTTATGCAAATTGCGAAGAAGGCTTTACCTTTGATTGTTTTCTTCTTTATTGCGTTAATGTTGATTACTTTTATTCCTGCAATCGCATTGACTTTGGTTCAATAGAAAGTTGGGTGGAGAATGAAAAAATTACTTGCTTGTATTATGAGTAT
The DNA here is from genome assembly GCA_963595075.1 of Waltera intestinalis. Classification (GTDB taxonomy): domain Bacteria; phylum Bacillota_I; class Bacilli_A; order Erysipelotrichales; family Erysipelotrichaceae; genus Holdemanella. The sequence continues at coordinate 5,963 of CAVBGZ010000011.1, read as the reverse complement.
GGCTCTAGCCTTTTCATTAACGGGATGTGTTGCAAAACAATCCGATCCTGTAAAGGCTTCACAATCTTTCCCTTGGATTATTGCCAATGATTCACCTGAAGATACGGTGACGGGAATTTTTACCAATAAATTTGTTGAAGAAGTTGAAAAATTAAGTAATGGTCGTATCCAAATCAAGGCGTATCATAATGGGGCTGTTGGTGGAGATCGTGAATTAGTTGAAAGTTGTATGAATGGAGATATTCCATTTGTTGTTCAGAATACGGCTCCTCAAGCTAACTTTATTTCTGAGCTAGCAATCTTTGATTTGCCTATGGCGTATACAAATATTGAAGATTTACGTAAGACTTTGGATGATGAAAGTTTTATGAGTTTGATTAATGAAGTGTATTCGGCTCATGGTATTCGTTTATTAGCGATGTCAGACCAGAATTTCCGTGTCATGACTTCGAATAAAAATATTCAATCCGTTTCAGATTTTGCAGGAATAAAAATTCGTACAATGGAAAATAAATATCATTTGGCTTTCTGGCAAGCGTTAAATGCCAATCCTACTCCAATGGCTTTTAGTGAGGTCTATATTGGTTTACAACAAGGGACAATTGATGCCCAAGAAAATCCTTATGAAGTTATTGTTTCTGGTAAAATTTATGAACAACAAGATTATGTAATAAAGACGAATCATTTACCTCATCTATTGTCGATGGTTGTGAATGAAGATTTCTATAATCGTTTAAGCAAAGCGGATCAAAAGATTGTGGATCAGGCGGCTGCAAATGCTCGTGATTACTCACGTAAACAATGTGATAAACGTGTGAGTGATCGTTTAAAAATTATTAAAGATAGTGGAACGCAGGAGATTGAATTGTCAGATGAAGTGATTAGTCAAATGCGTGAAGCTTCACAAAGTGTCTATGATTCAATTCATGAACAGGTTGGAGATGAATTGTTTGAGGCATATACAAAAAATATGAATGAAGGAGAATAAAAATGAATACAGTTAAAATTCGTAATGTAGAATTTGGTGCTGGTGTACCAAAGATTTGTGTTCCTATCGTAGGAAAAACAAAGGAAGATGTTTTAGAACAAGCTAAAACAATTACTGAAACACCTGCAGATATTATTGAATGGCGTATGGATTGGTTTGAAGGTGTAGAAGATACTGAATCGGTATGTGCTATGGCAAAAGATCTTCGTGATGTATTTGGAGACACTCCAATTTTAGCTACTTTCCGTTCTAAAAAAGAGGGTGGAGAATTAGAAGTTCCTACAGCTTATTATGTTGAATTAAACCAAGCTGTTGCCAAATCAGGTTATGTTGATGCAGTCGATGTTGAATTATATACTGGTGATGCTGAAGTAGAAGCTATTGTTTCTGTAGCTCATGAAGCTGGTGTTAAGGTTGTAATGTCAAATCATGATTTCTTTAAAACTCCAGCTAAAGAAGAGATCATTTCTCGTCTTTGTTTAATGCAAGAAAAGGGTGCAGATATTCCTAAGATTGCAGTTATGCCTCAATCTAAGAAAGATGTTTTAACTCTTTTATCTGCTACAAATGAAATGGCTGAAGAACATGCAGATCGTCCAATCATTACTATGTCAATGGCAGCAACTGGTGTTATTAGCCGTTTAGCTGGTGAAGTATTTGGTTCTTGTTTGACTTTTGGTGCTGCAAAACAAGCAAGTGCTCCAGGTCAAATGGGTGTAAATGATTTAAAGGTTGTTCTTGAAACTTTACACAAAAGCTTATAATGCATAGTGCCGTGAATTTTCACGGCTTTTTTTCTTTTATGTGTTAGAATAAATAAGGTGATCTGTTTATGACAAATAAGAGTGAAAAAGTTCTTGAATCATGGTTAAGAATGACGACGATCATTAATAATGAAAAGATTACAAGTGATTTGCCGTTTAATGAATCGATGATTTGTCGTTATCTCTATCAGCATAAGGATGAGTTTGTTACCGCAACCGATTTATGTGCTAGCATGCGTATGAAGAAGTCACAGATGAATCGTACGTTGAATAATATGGAAAAGAAAAAGCTCATTCATCGTATACGAAATGATGAGGATCAAAGGCAAGTCTTTATTTTATTAAATGAGGATATGATCGTGGCTTATCATCAGCAACATGAAAAAGTACTACGTTTGGTTGATGGTATTTTTGATAAGATGGGTCCAGAAAAAATGGATGAAGTTATTGAACTTTTTGATTTAGTATCAAAGACGGCTTTAGAAACATTATAAGTAGATAAGCAAAGTCTTATCTTTTTTGTTGGAAAGGATGATTGGTATGAAATTTAAGAATAGTTTAAAAAATGTCATTGTGATTTTAATCGGTAATTTTTTGGTAGCCGTAAGTGTTGCGTTTTTTGTATTACCGAATGATACTTTAACAGGAGGTGTAGCTGGTGTTGCGGTCGCTCTTAAGCCTATTTTTCCTTTTATTCCATCCGTATGGATGATCAATGGATTAATGATTGGATTATATATTTTAGGTGCCATTTTTTTAGGTAAATCGTTCGCGTTAAAATCACTGATTTCTACTTTTAGTTATTCATTTTTTGTATCTGTATTAACCTATGTATCTACTTTATTTCCTAAGGATACATTTGTGATGCAGCCTTATTTGGCAAGTATTTATACTGGACTTATTTCTGGTGTTGGTTTAGGTATTGTCTTTAGGGTCGGAGCAAGTACTGGTGGTATGGATATTCCTGCTTTAATGATTCATAAATATACTCGCATTTCATCTGGTAATTCAGTTATGATTATTGATGCTTTAACGGTATTACTTGGCGTGAGTACGTATGGTTTAGAGTCTGCATTAATTGGGGTATTATCTGTATTCGCATCTGGATATGCGATTGATAAGACGATTTTACTAGGTTCAAGCCAAGCTATAAATTGTATGATCATTTCGGATAAATGGAGAGAAATTAAAGATCATGTCATTTGTGAGATGGAGCGTGGTGTTACCATTTTAGATGGTCATGGTGGTTATACGGATGAATCTCGTCCTGTCTTAATGATTGTCATCCCAAATAAATTATATGCACATTTAGAACAGGAAATTAAGAGTGTGGATCCTAGAGCCTTTATCATTGTGAATAATGTTAATGAGGTGGATGGGGAAGGATTCACGTATGAATTAGAGGACTTGAAATAATATGAATATAAAACTAGTAATTTGTGACATTGATGCCACTTTAGTTAATGATAAAAAAGAGTTAATGCCACTTACGAAAGAGGCTTTGATTGAGCTTCATGAAAAAGGTATCTATTTTGGTATTGCGTCTGGTCGTCCTGTGGATGAATTGCAACAAAATAAAATGTATTGGGATTTACCGTTTGATTTTGATTTTGTGATGGGGATGAATGGCGCTGAATTGTGGGATAACATTCATAAAAAGGAATATAGCTATTTTAAGATGAAGAAGGAATGGTTAAAAGAAACAATTGAATTGATGAAACCCATTGATTGTAAGCCTTTCGTTTATTGGAAAGATAAGATTTTATGTACACGTATCGATGATGTAATGAAACATTCAGCTCATACTTCACATAAAGAATTAGAAGTGGTAGATGTGGAACAATTGTATGCTCATGAAAATGCTAAAATTATGTTTCGAATGAAGGCAGAAGATATGATGAAAGCAGAGAAGATTGTATCCCAACATCCCAACGTATTTTATCATGGTTTTAAAACACAAACGACTTTATTAGAGTTTTGCGATAAAAGAATCAATAAGGGGTATGGTTTAAAAAAGATTTGTGAATTGAATGATTTTGATTTAGAAAATGTTGTGGCTTTTGGAGATACGTCCAATGATAATGAGATGTTAAAACTTGCGGGCTTAGGTGTTTGTATGGTTAATGGTACAGAGGATACAAAGGCTTGCGCAAAGGATATAACGAAGTATGATAATAATCACGATGGTCTAGGTTTTTATCTAAAAGAAAATATTTTGAAAGGTTAATTTTATGGCGAATGTATTTGTGGTTGGTGCAGGTCCTGCAGGATTAATGGCTTCTTATGTGGCAAGTCAAAATGGACATCATGTTGAATTGTTTGAAAAGAATGGACAAGTTGGAAAGAAGTTACAACTGACGGGTCATGGACGTTGTAATGTGACAAATCGTTGTTCAAAGGATGAATTTTTTAAGCATATCGTGCATAATGAAAAATTTTTATATAGTGCTTTTTCTCAATTTTCAAATTTGGATATGATTGATTTTTTAAAGAAAAAAGGAATGCCATGTGTGGAAGAGGACTATGGTCGTATGTTTCCAAGTTCAAATTCTGCGAAAGATGTTGCTTTATTGTTTGTCGAATTATTACGTGAAAACAAAGTTGTACTTCATATGGAAGAGGCTTGTCAAAAGTTAATTGTGAAGGAGAATAAGATTGTTGGTATTCAAACAAATAAGGGTGAATATGAGTGTGATGTTGTGATTGTGACTACGGGTGGAAAATCTTTTGCGGTTACTGGAAGTAGTGGTGATGGTTACCATCTAGCATCTGAAAATAATATTTCTGTTACTTCTTTATATCCGGGTCTTGTTTCGTTGAGGGTTAAGGAACATTTTGATTTGGCGGGTTTATCTTTTCAAAATATAAATATAACAGTAAAGAAAGATAAGAAAGTACTGTATAAAAATGTGGGTGATATATTATTTACTCACGAAGGATTGAGTGGCCCTGGTATATTGGCTATGTCTAGTTATGTTGTAAATAAAGAGCCTAAAGCTTTAGTTCTTGATTTTATTCCTAATAATTCAGTTGATGAGTTTGAACAAGATTTATTAAATACTATGAAAGATTATCCAAATAAAATGTTAAAGAATATATTAGAAACTAAATTTCCGAAACGTTTTGTCGATTATATTTTTGTTCGATTGGATATTTCAGAAAATACAAAGGTTCATGAAACTACAAAGTCTCAACGAAGAAGGATTTGTGAATTGTTGAAGTGTTTTCGTTTTGAGGTGGATCATTTTTTTGATTTTGATCAAGCTATGATTACAGTGGGTGGTATCAAAACAAATCAAATCAATCCAAGGACAATGGAGTCTAAATCGATTCAAGGATTAAAGTTTGCGGGCGAAGTTTTAGATTTAGATGGTGAGACGGGTGGATATAACTTGCAGATTGCTTGGACGACAGGTTTTGTAGCTGGAAATACAATTGAGTAAGGAAGGATAACTATGAATAAATTAGAACAATTAATCGATGAAATGATTCTTTTTGAAAAAGGAAGTCCTAAACATGTTCAACATTTTTTAAAGGTGTATGAATTTGCACATATTATTGCGCTTAGAGAAAAGGTTTCTAAAGAGGTTTGTGATTTAGTGGAAGTGGCATCGATTGTTCATGATATTGGTATCAATATGAGTATGGAAAAGTATGGAAGTTCAAAAGGATCATATCAGGAATTGGAAGGGCCACCATTAGCTAGAGAGATGCTTAAAAAACTTGGTTATGATTCTGATTTTGTTGAGCGTGTAGCGTATTTAGTAGGCCATCACCATACGTATACAAATATCGATGGCTTGGATTATCAAATTCTTGTAGAAGCTGATTTTTTAGTAAATATGTATGAAGAAAATTACCAAAAGGATCAAGTAGAATCTGTGTATAATAAGATTTTTAAAACTAGCACAGGAAAACATCTTTGTCAGATGATGTTCTTGTAACAAAATTTTTGATTCTGTTGAATCTTTTCTTGAATATGCTACAACATTAATGAAAAGAGGAACAACTCGAAAAGTTGCCTCCTATTAGGTTATGAAGCTACCTACTGTTTGGCGACGAGGTAGCTTTTACTTTTTATGATTTTCAACATACGTTAAGATTGATATGATCAATCCAACAATCTGAATGATCGTTTGGATGTCTAAATTAACTAAAATTCATTGATTTACATCAGATATAAAAAACCGCATTTAGCGGTTGTTAACAGT
>CAVBGZ010000010.1:0-35837 GCA_963595075.1 Waltera intestinalis | reverse complement strand
CTTTAATGTATGTCAGTGTTTAATTTGTATGACCACCTTTATATTTGACGCTTACAAATAAAAAAAGAATGGCTACTCTAGATTGGAGCGATATGTCCAGCCTAGAATACCATTCTTTTTTATTTGGACTTTATCCTGATATTCAAACAAAACCTTTACTTTTTCACCCTTTTTTAAAGGGATTTCGTAGTTTGTATAGTCTGTTGCCTTTGTTTCTGTGTTAGATACAGAAATAAATTCATTTTCGACCCAAAAAGAACGTTTGATATAAGGACAATACACAAAAGATTGTTTTTTTGTACGTTCTAAAATTTGTACTTGTCCATGATTCCAAGTTACAAAAAAGGGAATCTGGGTTTTATAAGGAACATCATGTAAAACCGTTTTTTCAATTAAGTTATCAACACGCTCAATTGTACTCTGATTTTTTTCGAAAATAAGAGCGTTTAGTTGACCCCCTTTTTTGACCATATTTCCACCATCTATACTGTAAACATTGTGTTTTGCATCATAAATCGGATCAAAGGATGCGATGTGATTACAATATTCGGTAACAGGTAAATGTCCAACAATTACTTTTTTATTAAAATATTTTGCCTTATCTAAAAAGAAAGGAGTCGTCATAACTTGAGAAAAATCCGAACCAAATTTTTTCTCATCCATAATAGCAGCATGACTAAAAATGTGAGTAGAATCTTCTAAAACATGCGGTAGATCATTAAGAAAAGATAATTCTTTTAGAAAATTTTTTCTTAAAGTGGCACATAATAAACTCATATTTGTATTAGGTAGAATTTCTATATTAAGTTGGTGAGCCATTTCATGAATAAGACTATTTTTTCTGAAACTAAGAACATGAGCTAAAAATTCAAGTCGATAAGAATAAAGTACATTTCTTGCGATAAAATCACAATTTCCCATAAGAACATAAACATTTCTATTCTTTGCCTGATTCATGATCGTATGTAACGTTTCCAAGCTTTTTGGACCTTTTTCAACCAAATCACCCAAAAGAATAAGGCGATCCTCATTTGGTTTATATTGTACTTTTTGAAGTAACTTATTATATAAATCCAAATTACCATGAATATCGCTAATAATTACTGTACGACCATCAAAATCAGGGATAACTTTATGAATTACATTTCTTCTCATATATTTAAAAATCTTAAGAATGTATCACATTCTTTTTCCCAATCTTCTTCGCAGTGACGTCCATTTTCTCTTACATTAAAGAATATTTTCACATTTTTCTTTAAAAGTAAATTCGCTACTTCTGTACAAGCTTTTGTTTGCATGACAAAGCCATGCATGATAGATTCTTCTTTAGCGCCCCAAGATAAATAGATACTTGTATTTTTATGAATTTGACTTCCTTGAATATCGTTTATGATTGAGTCAATTGAACTTAAAATATAAGGAGATATTACGATCGCTTTCGAAAATATATCAGAGTATTTATAAGATGCATATAAGGACATAAGTCCACCACAACTTGATCCTCCAATAAATGTATTTTCTCTTGATGGTTTGGTTCTAAAATGTGTATCCATGTATGGTTTAAGATCATGAATAAAGAAATTCATTGTTTTATCTCCAAGACCTTCAAAATCTCCAAATTGCATATCATAAAATGGGTAGGGTGCATATTCATTTAAACGATCATTTCCATGATGAGAACACTCTTGTCCCACAACAATTAAATCAAGACCTAAATTTTCTATGTGTTCATGAAGATGTATAGCTCTTCCATAAGTTGCGTATTCATCATAAAATAAATTATGTCCATCAAACATATAGAGAACAGGGTATTTTTTCTTTGTTTTTTCATAGTTATCTGGCAAATAGATGAAACATTTTCGCATTTCATCTAATTCCGTCATATATAATTCTTGATCTAATATCATTCTTTCTCCTTGATTTCAAATGCAGTTTTAAAAAATTGCTCTCTACGTTTAGGATTTGTGAAACGTGTTATAATCGCAACATTTCCCATAGCTTGTGCATAGGCATCAGGAAGATAAGCTACATCGATAAGTTCATCTTTAAAAAGCTCACATACTTGCGTTGTTGAATATTGGTAAGAAATTGAATTTCTTCTACCTGCAAATGTAGCTGAATATCTTCTTAGTTTTGAATATGTAGCCGTTTGCTTCATAATGACTTCTGCCCATAGACGATATACGTCAAATTCACCAGCATAATTCATTAAATCTGGGGCGATTCCTCCTGGAGGTCTAAAGTTTACTTCTAAGCCAAAGACTCTACCTTTTTCTCCCAATCCTTTAATATCGTGTGTCAATCTAAAGAATTCACAATGGAAAAAACGATTTTTTATGTTAAAAGCATGAATCGTTCTTTGTGCTATATCTCTGTATTCATCACTTATTTCAAATGTTGTGTAAACACCAATACTTTGTTGATAAAGAACAGAATCCATACAGTTTCCAACGTATTCTAGAGAATTTAAGTAACGAATATCACCGTTTTCATCACATATACCATCTAAGGTAAATACATCTCCATCAATATATTGTTCAAGAATCATATTATGATTTTTTGTTTGCATATAAATATTTTCTAATTCTTCATCACTTTTAATTTTGTACGTAAAGCTTGCACCAACACCTTGGTCTGGTTTCATAATAACTGGATATCCAACTTTTTTTACGAAATTCAAACAATCTTTGTAACTTATTACCAATGTATATTTAGCAACTGGTACATTTGCTTTTTCATAATATTTCTTCATAGCAGATTTAGATTGTAGCTCATGTATTTGTTGGCTTGAAAAACCAGTTTTAACGTTAAAATCATCTCTTAAACGAGCATCTAAAGAAAGCCATGCCTCATTATTGGACTCAATCCAATCGATTTTTCCATATTTAAAGGTAAAATAACCACAAGCTTTTAACATGTCATCATAATTATTAAAATTATCAACAACATATATTTCAGTACAGTTATCTTTCAATTCTTTTTTTAAATTATCATAAGGTGTATCCACAATGGCTAGTACGTTTGCACCATATTCTTTTAAGCCTCTGCAAAACATCCAATAACTTTCTGGATAATTTGGCGATATAAATATAAAATTTTTCATGTTTACTTCCTTTCCGCAATCATATGTAAAATACCTACAACTGTTTTAGCATCGACAATTTCATTGGATTTTATTTTCTGATAAGCTTCATCTACATTCATCCATATTGTTTCTATTTCTTCATCTTCATCTAATGATAGGCGATGATTTGTGATTCTAGGATTGATTGCTTTATAAATCCAAATCTTTTCATCACAAAAACCAGGTGTAGATACAATGGTTTGAATTAGTTCAATGGAATCACATTCCATGCCTGCTTCTTCATTTAATTCACGCAATCCACATTCTGCTGGATTTTCACCATATTCTAATTTTCCAGCGGGAATTTCAAGAGTATAAGAGTTGATCGCATGTCTAAATTGTTTAACTAATAAAATTTTTTGATTTAGAACACAAACGACACCAACACCACCAGGATGATGAATAATATCTCTTTTATAGTATTGGTCATGAATTTTAACGTCCTTATTTACTAAATCAAAAATTGCACCTTTATAAATAAGTTTTTCCTCCATATACAACCTCTCTTTGTCAATCATTATACCATATAAAAAGCGCATTTCTGCGCTTAGTTAATTTCTTTAAGTAATGCGGATGTGATAGCTGATGCTATCTCTGTTTGCATATTTTCATCTGTAAGCTTTGTATAATCGTTAGAATTGCTCAAATATCCAAGTTCAATTAAAATGCTTGGAACAGAATTGTTATAAAGTATAGGAAAGTTTTCATAGTGATCTGAATCAATTCCTTCAAACAAGGTAAAATTTATAGAATTCATATTATTTGAAATTTGTTTTGCTAGTGATATTAATTTATCATTTGACTGTGTAAAAATAGAATAGCCACGTGATAGTGTGTTATCACTCGAATTCATTTGTATCGATATAAAATATTTAGCGTTTTGTTCATTCGCATATTGAATTCGAGATTCATTTGAAATAGTCGAATCATCACTTCGCGTATAAACAACTTGGTATCCTCTATTTGAAAGAGATTCACCCAATTTTTGTGTGATTTGAAGGTTTAAATCTTTTTCGCTCGTATGACCATCACTTGTATATCCTGTTTCTGTACCACCTTTTGCTGCATCCAAACATATGACAGCTTTTGATTTAGATGTTTTATTTGAAACCGTATCATTTGTGATAACAGTAGAATCTGTTTGGGTAGGTGTACGAACATTTGAAGTTTCAATTATTTGATTGCTTAGATTAGGCTGGATGACCCACGCTAAAAATAAAGCGAATATTAAAAATAGAATGGCTCTTCGCATACGTTTAATCACTCCGATTCTCATATATATTAGCATAGTTTTAGTCAAAAAAATATTGAACATTACAAATCTATCTTATTTTGTTATAATATTTTGGTGTCTAGGAGGTTGTATGGAATTTTTAATTACACTTGATCAATTCGAAGGTCCGTTGGACTTAATGCTTCATTTAATTAAAGAAAATAAACTTGATCTTTTTGACTTGGATATGAATGTTCTCGCAACACAATACATTGAATATATACATGCGATGCAAAATTTACATCTAGAAATTGCGAGCGAATATTTAAGTGAATTGGCTTCTTTAATCGCATATAAATCCAAAAAATTACTTCCTAGAGAAACCGTTGAAGTAGAGGAAGAATACGAAGAAGATCAAAGAGAACAGCTTGTTAGTCGATTGCTGGAATATCAAAGATATAAAGAAGCAAGTCTTTCTTTAAAAGATGATTATGAAACAAGACAATTACATTTTACTAGACCAGTGTCAAGTCTAGTTGAAGAGTGGAAAATTCCTCAGGAAAGTGATCAACTTATTTTACAATCTCCTTATGATTTAATGAAAGCTATGCGTCATTGTATTGTTCGAATGGAATTATTACAGCCTTATGAAACAAAAGTGACGATTAAAGAATTGTCTATTGATGAAAGAGTATTACAAATTAAAGATCGTCTAAAAGATTTTAAAAATTCAATCTCATTTAAAAATCTTTGCGATGATTGTATCAATTTACATATGGTGATTGTAACTTTTTTAAGTATATTACAATTAATACATGAAAAATGGCTAACTTATACCATTGATTCAGACGAGATGATTTGGATTCTTAGAGAGGATAATTAATATGGATAATGCGAAAGCAATATTAGAAGGGTTATTATTTTTAAGTGGTGAAGAAGGTTTATCTATAGATCAAATTCAACACGCTTTAGATTTACTATCAAAGGATGAAATAGAAACTCTTATTTCAAAATTAAAAGAAGAATATTCGCAACCTTCAAGAGGCGTTGAACTGGTTGAATATGCGAATCGTTATAAATTTGTTACAAAAGAATGTGTTTATCCTTATGGTAAAAAGTTGTTTGAAGAATATAAACAACCAACTCTATCACAAGCTGCATTAGAGACATTGGCTATTATTGCATATAAGCAACCGATTACCCGTGTAGAAATCGAAGAAATTCGTGGCGTTAATTGTGAAATGATGTTAAAGAAACTAACAGCTCGAGGTCTTATTGAAGCTAAAGATCGTTTAGATGTTGTTGGAAAACCACTTTTATATACAGTTACAGATGAATTTTTAGATGCATTCCAGTTAGAAACATTAAAAGAATTGCCAGAATTACCACAACAAAAAGAACAATCAGATGAGTTGTTTGAAGAATAGGAGTTAGTATGGAAAGATTACAAAAAGTCATTGCCCAAGCTGGTATTTGTTCAAGAAGAAAAGCAGAAGAATTAATCACAAATGGAAAAGTGAAAGTAAATGGGGAAGTTTGCGATATTTTAGGTACTAAAGTATCCAATAAAGATATTATTGAAGTGAATGGAAATGTCTTGCAGAAAGAAGAAAAGGTTTATTATATCATGAACAAACCTAAAGGCTGTCTATGTACAAGTAGCGATGATAAAGGAAGAAAGACTGTTTTAGATTATATGCCAAAAAACGAAAGAATATTTTCGGTAGGCCGTTTAGACTATGATACTTCTGGAGTTTTATTATTAACAAATGATGGAGAATTCTGTAATCACATGATTCACCCAAGATATCACTTAGATAAAACGTATGTCGTTAATTTGCAAGGTATTTTAACAGATGAAGATGTAAAACAATTAAAAAAAGGTCTAAAAACAAAAGAAGAATCTTATCAACCTGCTAAGGTGTTTATTTTACAGAAAGATTATACTCGTGGAAGAACTCAATTTGAGTTAACCATTAAAGAAGGAAAGAATCATCAAGTAAAAAATATGATGAAAGCTTTAGGATATGAGGTACGCCGTTTACATCGAGTACGTTTTGCGTTTTTAGAAGTTAAGGATTTAAAAGCAGGAGAATATAGAAGATTAAAACCTTATGAAATTAAGCAATTAAATCGCCTAGCTCAAGAAGGTATGGATAAGTAAAATGAAACAGGTTTTTTTAGATTTAGAATGTAACATACAAGATTCTATATCTTTAGACGAAAAACAAGCTCATCATATTTTTGATGTACTTAGAACAAAAAAGAATGAAAAAATCCGTGTTGTTGACTGTAATCAAAATGTATTTTTAGCACATGTGGAGAATAAACCATATATTTCAATTGAAGAACAATTGGAAAATACAAAATCAAGTATAGAAACAACACTGTGTTGTGCACTTATCAAACAAGATAAATTTGAATGGATGCTACAAAAAGCTTGTGAATTACAAGTAACTCATATTGTTCCTTTTATTTCCAAAAATACCATTGTGAAAATCGATGATAAAAAGATAGAAAAAAAACTAGCAAGATGGAATGAAATTTTAATTTCTGCATGTAAGCAGAGCAACCAAGTACATATTCCAAAAATTCAATCTATAGTTGATATTAAAAATCTATTCCAATACAAATCTGAGTTAAATTTAGTTGCTTATGAAAAGGAATCGGATCCATCAAGACATTTGGCCCATTATTTAAAGGAATTAAATCAATCTGTAACAATATGTATTGGTCCTGAAGGTGGCTTTGAAGAAAACGAAATTGCTTTTTTAAATGAAATCGGATATGCAAATTGTTCATTAGGGCAATCCATTTTAAGAGCTGAAACAGCTGCCTGTTATGTATTGAGTGCCATTGAATATCAAACACATATAGAATAGGAGGAAAAATGAAATTTTCAATAACTACATTAGGATGCAAAGTGAATGCGTATGAATCCCAATTCTATGCTTCAAGCTTAGAAAAACTTGGATTTGAACAAGTTAAACCAAATGAAAAATGTGATATTTGCATTATAAATACTTGTACGGTTACGAACACGGCAGCACAGAAATCAAGACAAAAGATACATCAAGCAAAACGATTAAATCCTGAAGCGTTATGTGTCGTTGTCGGCTGTTTTGTTCAATTTGCCAATGAAGAAGAACGAAAAGCTTTAGACGCGGATTTGATTATTGGGGCGAAACAAAAAAATGAGTTACCAAAACTTATTCAAGAAACTTTGATTAAACATAATAAATTAGATGTCGTTGATACAGTTGCACGTTTTGAAGCTTTTGAATCTATGCCTGTTCATACGTTTGAAACAAAACATCGTGCTTTTTTAAAGATACAAGATGGATGTAATCAATTTTGTTCTTATTGCGCTATACCTTACGCAAGGGGAAGAGAGCGTAGTTTAAATCATGATGAAGTTTTAAATATTGCCAAAGATTTAGCCAATATGAATCATACAGAAATCGTATTAACAGGTATTCATACAGGTCGATATAATGATGGAGAATACGATCTAACGACTTTATTAAAATTATTATTAGAAAATACACCTGAGCATATTTATTATCGTATTTCGAGTATCGAAATTACAGAAATCACTGATGACTTAATCGATTTAATGAAAAACAATCATCGTATTTGTCATCATTTACATATACCTATACAATCCGCATGTAATGAAACTTTGAAACGCATGAATCGTCCGTACACAGTTGAAGAATTTAGACAAGGTATTGAAAAGATTCGTGCATTGATTCCTGATATTTCAATTTCTACCGATGTTATTGCAGGATTCGTTCAAGAAAGTGAAGAAGAATTTGCGACAACTTATCAAAATTTAAAAGATCTTCACTTAAGTTTTTTCCATGTTTTCCCATACAGTAAAAGAAATGGTACGAAGGCTAGCTATTTAAAAGGTGAAATCAATGGAAATGTAGCTAAAGAGAGAGTTTCTAAATTATTAGCTTTATCAAATGAATGTAGAGATGAAGATATGAAACGTTTCAATCCAGTTGAAGTATTGATTGAAAGAAAACAAGACGGATATTATACAGGCTATACAAATCAATATCATACTTGTAAGGTGTTGAGTGAGAAGGAATTAAGTGGTAGAATCACTGTACATTGGGATCTGATTAAAGATCATGCTTATTATGGAAAGAAGGATTAGCATGCGTTTAAGTAAATTATTTAAAAATGCACCTACGATTAATATTACAGGTTTGTCTTTTGACTCTCGTAAAGTTTTACAAGGAAATATCTACTTTTGTTTACCAGGATTAACCTATGATGGTCATGATTTTATTGCGGATGCGATAAAAAATGGAGCTGTTTGTATCGTTCATTCTAAGGAATTAATGAATATGACTCCTGGTGCTGTCTATATTCGTGTAGAAGACGTGAATGAGGCAATGAATCAAGTTGCACGTATCTTTTATGCAAAGCCAAGTGATAAGATGACGATGTATGGTGTAACAGGTACAAATGGTAAATCAACAATTACCAATATTATTCGAAATATATTAAATCATGAAAAGCCATGTGGATATATTGGTACCATATCAATAGAATATGGGGATGTGAAGTTACTTCCGAATTTAACAACACCAGACGCTTTATTTTTACAAGACAAATTACAGGATATGGTGCGTTGTGGCATGAAAGCTTGTGCACTAGAAGTTTCTAGTCATGGTTTAGCACAACATCGAGTAGATGGTATCTCATTTGATTGCGCTATCTTTACTAACCTTACATATGACCATTTGGATTTTCATGGTACTATGGAAAATTATTTAGAGGCAAAGAGTTTATTGTTTAAGAATCTTGTCAAAGAAAATGGCGTTTCTATTTTAAATAAAGATGATGAAAAATATACAATTTTAAAAGATGTAAGTAAGGCAAGAGTCATTTCTTATGGTGTAAACAATGAAGCGGATTATCGGGCTATTCATATTAAAATGACAAGCACTTATACAGAGTTTGATTTAGTTTATTCTGGTGAGTTATATCCAGTGAAAACAAATCTTGTTGGTAATTTTAATGTTTATAATCTATTGGCCGCTATTGCAGCTCTTCATCAAACGGGAATGAATTTACAGACTATTATTTCTTATTCTAAACACTTACCACAAGTGGATGGTCGTATGGAAAGAATTGAATGTGGACAAAACTTTAATGTGATTGTTGATTTTGCCCATACTCCAGATGGAATGGAAAAGATGATGCAATTTGGAAAAGACATCACTTTACAAGGTCATCGATTGATTTCTGTTTTTGGTTCTGCTGGAAAAAGAGATACTCATAAGCGTAAGGTTTTTGGGCAGATTGCCGATAAATATTGTGACTATGTTATTTTAACTGAAGATGATCCTCGTGATGAAGATCCTAAACAAATTGCAGATCAAATAAAATCTGGAATTGAAAATACTTCGTATGTGTTTATTGAAGATCGTTATGAAGCCATTCGTCAGGCGATAACTTGTGCACAAGAAGGTGATACTGTTTTAATTCTTGGTAAAGGTGATGAACCATATATGTATAGAGAAAATGGTCGTGCTCCATGGATTGGGGATAATAATGCTTGTAAAGAATGTATTGAGAAAGATGTGTTAAATTAAATTGCTTGCATTTTCATGAGATTTTGGTATAATCTATTTGCTTATCTTGGGAAGGGAGGTTTGTTCAATATGCCTAAAGTAGTTCTTAAAGAAAACGAAGGACTTGATGACGCTTTAAGAAGATTTAAACGTCAAGTATCTCGTAATGGCACCCTTGCTGAGGCGCGCAAAAGAGAATTTTACGTTAAACCTGGTGTGCGCAGAAAATTAAAATCTGAAGCTGCACGTAAAGCACGTAGAGGTAAATAATCTGCATTTTATGCAGATTTTTTTCTTGAGGAGGAAATTTGTGTCATTTATAGAATTTGATTGTTCAGATCGCACATTTGAAGAAATTCAAATATTTGCGGGTTTACAAGATCACAATCTTGATGCTTTAGAAAAATATTTTAAAACTAAATTTATTATTCGTAATCAAGTAATCAAAGTTGAAGAGACCGAAACGCTTAATCATGAAATTTTAAAAAATGTGATAAGTGCCTGTTTTTCAATTATTGATACTCAGCATAAGTTAAATTATCAAGATATTACTTACATTTGCTCTTTGGCTACTTCGAATCAGCTAAAAAATTTTAAAGCAAACCAACTTACACCCATTGCCAAAACTTATAAAGGTAAAATGATTTATCCAAAAACGATTGGTCAAGCTATTTTATGTGATGCCATGAAAAATAATGAAATCATTTTCGCAACAGGTGTAGCGGGTACTGGAAAAACATATCTGGCTGTTGCGTATGCGGTACGTATGCTTAAGGAAAAGAATGTTGAAAAAATAATTTTAACTCGTCCTGCAGTCGAAGCTGGTGAATCATTAGGATTTTTACCTGGTGATATGAAAGAGAAAGTTGATCCGTATTTAAGACCATTATACGATGCACTTTATGATATGCTTGGAGTAGAAACTGTAGAAAAATATTTAGAAAAGCAAATCATTGAGATTGCCCCTTTAGCATTTATGAGAGGAAGAACGTTAAACGATTCTATTGTTATTTTGGATGAAGCGCAAAACTCTACAAGTGCTCAAATGAAGATGTTTTTAACTCGAATGGGTAAAAATTGTAAAATGATCATAACAGGGGATGTAACACAAATTGATTTAATTAAGAAAAAAGATTCTGGACTTATGCAAGCTTGTACAATTTTAGAAGATATTGAACATATTGCGATCATTCATCTAAGCAATCGTGATGTAGTTCGTAATCCATTGGTCCAAAAAATTATTGAGCGTTATGCAAAGGTTGAATAATTGATATTCAACTGATATACTTTATAAGAATTTGAAAGGTGATAAACTATGGGAAGACATTTTGAGGTTCGTGCTGCAGCAATGCAGAAAACGGCTAACCAAAAAGCAAAAATTTATTCAAGATATTCAAAAGAAATTTTAGTTGCTGCTAAAAATGGAGATTCAAATCCAGATATGAATCAAGCTTTGAAAAAAGCAATTGATCGTGCAAAGGCAAACAATGTTCCAGCTGATGTTATTAAACGTGCTATTGATAAGGCTAAAAGTTCAGCAGATGAAAGTTATTCTAGTGCTCGTTATGAAGGATTTGGTTCTGGTGCTGGATCAACAATTATCATTGATTGTTTAACGGATAATGCAAATCGTACTATCGCTAATTTACGTGCATGTTTCAATAAGAGCCATGCGAAATTAGGAGTTGGTGGATCTGTATCGTTTGGATATGAACACTTAGGAGTCATTGTTATTCAATATGATAATGAAGAAGCGATGATGGAAGCTTTATTAGAAGCTGAAATTGATCTTCATGATATTGAAATTGAAGAAGGATACATGACAATTACAGTTGAACCAACTCAATTGGATGATGCTAAAGTTGTTGTTGAAAAATTAATTCCAGATGTTAAGTTTGAAGTCTTAGAAGATAAGATGGTGCCAAACGAAGAAGTTGAATTACAAGGTGAAGATTTAACTTTATTCAAACGTTTGGTTACACTATTAGATGATGTTGATGATGTACAAAATGTATATCATAACGTATCCAATTTAGACGAAGCTGAATAATCCGTAGATGAAGAAAAAGGTAAGACTATACTTATAGAGAGAAAATGTTTGGTGGAAATTTTCGTAGAATGCTTACTGGGACACTTTAGAGGAGATAACGAAAAAGGTTATCCGTTAGTCGCGTTAAGACGTAAGGTGTATACTTAGGTATAAAATAAGGTGGTACCGCGTGAAAACGTCCTTATATAGGGGCGTTTTTTTGTTTATTAGGAGGAATAAAATGGCATATAAAATCCCAAGAGGCTGCCAAGATGTTTTTGGCGAACAATCGTATAAATGGCAAGCATTAGAACAAACTTTAAGAACTTTCTGTTACATTTACAATTATGATGAAATTCGAACTCCAATTTTTGAACATACAGAAGTGTTTAAAAGAGAAAATGATTCAAGTGATATGGTCAACAAAGAGATGTATACTTTTAAACTTGAAAATTCGAAAACATCATTAACATTACGTCCTGAAGGAACGGCTGGCGTTGTACGTAGTTTTGTTGAAAATAAAATGTACGCAAATCCAGACTTACCTGTGAAAATGTACTATATGGGACCAATGTCTAGACATGAGCGTCCTCAAAAAGGAAGAATGCGTATTTTTAATCAATTTGGTGTGGAAGCATTAGGTGCAAAATCACCTTATGTTGATGTAGAATCGATTGTACTTGCTTTTTCGATTCTCAAATCACTTGGCTTAAATGATATTAAAGTTTGCTTAAATACTTTAGGTGACGATGAATCAAGAAGTAATTATCGTAAAGCTTTAAAGGAATATTTTGCCCCTTATCTAGATAGTTTATGTGGAGATTGTAAACGTAGATATGAGCAGAATCCTTTAAGAATATTAGATTGTAAAGTGGATCATGAACATGAATGTATGAAAAATGCACCTCATATGTCTGATTATTTAAATGAAGAAAGTAAGGCATACTTTAATACAGTATGTTCACTATTGGATGAACTAGAAATTCCATATGAAGTGGATGATAAATTGGTGCGTGGACTTGATTATTATACACATACAGTATTTGAAATTGTTTCCATGAATAAAGAAATGGGTGCGCAATCCACAGTATTAGCTGGTGGGCGTTATGATGGTTTGATTCCTTATTTTGGCGGTCCAGAAGGTATGAGCGGTATTGGATGGGCTTTAGGAATGGAACGATTACTAATCGCATTAGAAGCTGAAGGAATTGTATTAGACGAAAAGCCTGCACTTGATGCGTATGTAATGTGTCTAGATGAAGAAGCTAGAGCATATGCTTTTGAAGTGTTAACTGAACTTAGAGCAAGTGGATATCGCTGTGATATGGATATGATGGCAAGAAGCTTTAAAGGTCAATTTAAAACAGTGGATCGAACACATGCAAAACTTGCTTTATTAATCGGAAGCACAGAAAAAAATGACCATGTTATAACGGTTAAAAATGTTGCACAAAAAACGCAGGAAACCGTTTCAAAAGATGAACTTATAACATATGTAGATTCATTGTTTGGTAATGAAGGAGAAGAATAATGTATAGAACATGTAATAATGGTAAATTACGCCTAAGTGATGCCGGAAAAACAGTTACTCTTTGTGGTTGGGTTTCAAAAAGAAGAAACTTTGGATCACTCGTATTTATTGATTTAAGAGATCGTTATGGTATTACCCAACTTGTATTTAATGAAAACATTGCTTCACAAATTAGTGAAGTTCGTAATGAATATGTTTTACAGGTTAGTGGAGAAGTCGTAGAAAGAAAAGATAAGAATCCTAAATTAGCAACGGGTGATATCGAGATAGCTGTTCAAAATGTAAATATTATTAACTCAGCTGTCACAACTCCAATTATTGTGGCAGATGAAACCGATGCTTTAGAAGATACTCGATTAAAATATCGTTATCTAGACTTAAGACGTCCTTGCCTTCAAAAGAATTTAATATTGCGTAATAAAATTACACTAATTGCACGTAATTATTTGGCAAAACATGATTTTATCGAAGTTGAAACACCTATTTTATGTCGTTCAACACCAGAAGGAGCAAGAGATTATTTAGTGCCTTCGCGAATTTCAAAAGGTCAATTTTATGCTTTACCACAGTCCCCACAATTGTATAAACAGCTTTTAATGGTTGGTGGAATGGATCGATATTTCCAAATTGCTCGTTGTTTTAGAGATGAAGATTTGCGTGCAGATCGTCAACCAGAATTCTCACAAATTGATATTGAGATGAGCTTTGTAGATGAAGAAGATATTTTCGGTATTACAGAAGGGTTAATGAAAAACATTTTTAAAGATATTAAAAATGTTGAATTGCCTACGTTTAAACGTATTCCTTATGATACATGTATGGAAAAATATGGTTCAGATAAGCCAGACTTACGATTTGATATGCCTTTATATAATGTTAGTTCCGTTTTTGAAAATACAGAATTTCAAATCTTTAAATCCACTTTAGAAAATAATGGAATCATTCAAGCTATGAATGTAAAGGGGGGAGCTGATAAATTTTCACGTAAACAATTGGATAAACTACAAGATTATGTAAAAGTTTATGGTGCTAAAGCTCTCGCAAATTTAAAATATACATCGGAAGGATTTTCAGGTTCTGTAAATAAAGTATTAAGTGATGCTGAAAAAGAAGAACTTAAAAATGTATTAAATATTGAAGAAAATGATATTGTCTTCTTTATTGCCGATAAAAAGAAAGTGGCCCAAACAGCACTTGGTGCATTGCGTGTAAAATTAGGCCATGAATTGGATTTGATTGATGAGTCAGCTTATGAATTTTTATGGGTTACTGATTTTCCAATGTTTGAATACGATGAAAATGAAAATCGTTATGTAGCAGCTCATCATCCTTTCACATCACCAAATTTAGAAGATGTTGATAAATTACTAACTGATCCTGCTCATTGTTATTCAAGAGCGTATGATTTAGTATTAAATGGTTATGAATTGTTGTCAGGTTCGATTCGTATTCATGATCAAAAACTTCAAGAAAAAGTCTTTGAAGCTATCGGCATGACTTTAGAAGAAGCACATGAAAAATTTAGTTGGTTTATGGATGCATTCCAATATGGTACACCACCTCATGGTGGAGTTGGAATTGGACTTGAACGTCTTACAATGATTTTAGCTGGTACAGATAATATTCGTGATGTCGTTGCATTCCCTAAAACAGCCAGTGCATCGGATTTAATGGCACAAGCTCCAAGTTTTGTGGATGAAAATCAATTAAAAGAACTAAGTTTAGATATTATTGAAAAATAGAAAAGAGAGTTCAATTGAACTCTCTTTAGTTGTTTTCAGACTTTTTATCACAGAAATATGTAGCTTCCATGTCTGCTGTGCTTAACGCAAAAGCCAATGGGAACATTTCAAATGATTTACCAACATTATTAACTGGATCACTTCCAGAAAATCCCATATGATAACGAATCGCAAAAGCTTCTTCTCGCGTTAATTTAATGAATGGAGTAATCATATATACGCTTTTTTCTCCGTGACCATAGGGAATTTGGTCATCAAATTCATAATAGGGGACTTGATGCCATTCTCCATTGATTTTTTTATTACGTGTACTTGTTTTATATACGTTGATCTTACAAACATCATGTAAAAGGGCAACAAGAGCAATGGTTTCATTTGTGTAGTTTAGACCATATTCTTCTTTCACACGATTTCTTTCTAAATAATCTTTTAGGCAATAATAAACATTTAAACTATGTTCAACCAGACCACCATAATAATCTCCATGAAATCTGGTACTTGCGGGCGCTGTAAAAAAATCTGAATTTGGGCCTTGAAGATAGTCTAAAAATTGTTCGGCGCCCTCTCGATGAATGTTTTCTTTGTAAATTTTTATAAATTCTTCTTTTTTTGTCATATATGTACCTATAAAAAAAGTCCAAAGACATGAGATCTTTCCCTGTTATGTACAGGTGGGTGACCTGTGAGATGCATTAGGATTCCTACTCGAAGTAGGTTTTCAACACAACAAATCAACGTCCGGTCTCCCTTATCTCGAGTGTAGGAAAAATTAAATATCTTTGGACATATTTATCTTATCGAACATATGAATGGAATACAAGTCTTGACATTATTGAAAAAATGTTCTTTGTTGCGCTATAAAAGAAAAGTCGTTAAAATGGAATAGGTGAAATTATGGATGGAATTTTAATTATTGATAAACCTGCAGGCATGACCAGTCATGATGTTATAAATATTTTAAGAAGAAAATATAAACAAAAAAAATTTGGACACACAGGAACGTTAGATCCACAAGCAACAGGAGTCTTAGTTATTTTGTGTGGAAGAGCATGTAAAGCTTTACAATTTTTACAAGATACAGATAAAGAATACATCGGGCAAGTTCAACTTGGATATTCTACTACGACTGATGATATTTGGGGAGAAAAACTTGAATCAAAACCAATTCAATTGGACTTTAATTTTAAAAAAGAATTGGATAAATTCCTCGGAAAACAAAAACAATTGGTTCCTAAGACTTCAAATAAAAAAGTAAATGGAATGAAATTAATGGATTATCAGAGAAAAGGATTAAAGGTACCAGAAGTCTATACGGATATTGAAATATATTCAATCGAAGAGTTATCTGATTATAAATTTAAAGTATCTTGTTCAAGTGGAACGTATGTTCGAAGCATATGTAGAGATTTAGCATTAAACACAAATAATCTTGGGTGTATGTCCTATTTAAGAAGAACAAAGGTTGGAAGATTTTCTATTGAACAAGCATATACACTTGAACAGTTAGATCAAGTTGAACCTGTTTTATATTCAACAAAAGAAGTACTTGATCATTTAGAAATGATTGAATACACGAATATTGATGATATATATCAAGGAAAACGTGTTAAACTTGATACTTTAAATAATCTTGTTTGCATTACACAAAATAAAGAACCTGTCGCAATCTATGAAAGGGAATCCGATTGCACTTTTAAAAGTAAGAGGGGGTTATGGTGATGATTGTAAAAACAATTGATTTTACATCGATTCCTCAAAACTTAAATAAAAGTGTTTGCTGCATCGGATATTTTGATGGATTACATTTGGGTCATCAAAGTTTAATACAAAAATGTGTAGAAATCGCAAAAAATAAAGAATTAATGGCTGGACTTATTACCTTTGATCCAGATCCATGGAAAATATTTTTTCCTGAAAGAACATGTAAACATATAACTACCATGGATGATCGTATTCAATTAGCTTCAAATTTTGGGGTTGATGTCTTTTATATTATTACGTTTAGTAAGGAATTCGCATCTTTAAAGGTTGAAGATTTTCATAACTTACTAAAATGTATGAATGTTCAGCATTTAGTTTGTGGTTTCGATTTTAAATATGGATATAAAAATAGTGGCAATATTGAAACCTTAAAAAAACAAATGTTATTTCCTGTATCTATTGTTGAGCGTGTAGATTGCGAGAACGAAAAGATATCATCGTCTCGAATTGAGCCTTTGATTTGTGGAGGAAAAGTAGATAAAGCGAATCAAAATTTAGGGTACATTTATTCATTGCATGGAATTATTGAACATGGGTTTAAAAGAGGATCAAAATTATTGGATATACCTACCGCAAACTTAAAAGTAGATGAAGAATATTTAATTCCATCACCTGGTGTTTATGCGGGGTATGTATCTGTAAAGGATAGACTCTATGGAGCCATGATCAATGTAGGTAACAATCCTACATTTGAAAATAAAAAAGTTACTATTGAAGCTTATATATTTGATTTTAATGAAAATATTTATAATTTGGATGTTCGCTTTTATTTTCAAAAGAAAACCCGTAATGAAATCAAATTTAATTCATTTTTGGATTTAAAAGATCAGCTAAATCGAGATATTGTAACTTGTAAAAAAGTTATCCAAGAAAATCCTTATTTGTTGAATACAACTTGTGAGTTATGGAATACGAATTTTTTTGAGTTTCATAGTGAATTTTGATATACTAATTATAAAGTGAAGGTGATACATATGGCTAAAGAATATATCGAATTAGAACCTGGAAATGAGTACGGAGTCATTTCATTGAATAAATCCGTATTTTCTACAATCGCAAAAAATGTCATTGAAGAAGATGAAAATGTGATGATTGCGGAAGGAACTAAACCTTTTAAAACAGGCATTGTAACAAAAGTAGAAAATAATAAATTAACATTAAATGTACCTATTAAGGTCAATCATCAAGCAAACGTGAGTGATGTTTGTTTAAACCTACAAAACAAGATCTTTGAAAGTATTTCTTATATGACGGATTATAAACCTGATGCGATATCGATTCAGGTTATCGGATTTATTTTTTAGGAAATCTTTTGTAGATTTCCTTTTTTAGAATATGAGTGTTTCGTTTGAAAACTATCTTGTTGTAGGGATATCTTCAAGAGCTTTATTTAATTTAGAAAAAGAGAATGAGGTTTTTGAAAAAGAAGGTTTAAATGCGTATAGGGACTATCAAATTATTCATGAAAATGATGTCTTAGAACCTGGAAGTGGATTTAGTTTAGTAAAAAATTTATTAAATATAAATAAGCTTGCAAAAAGAAAATTAGTTGAAGTCATTGTCATGTCAAGAAATAGTGCGGATACATCCTTAAGAATTATACATTCATTAGACCATTATAAAATGGATGTAGGAAGAATGGTTTTAAGTGGTGGAGAAGACATTAGTCGTTATTTATCTGCGTTTGGTGTAGATTTATTTTTGTCTTGTAATGAGAACGATGTATCGAATGCGATTCAAAATGGATTTGCAGCTGCAATGATTTATACTCGTGATAAGAAGTATGCTATTCCAGATGAACAAATCCGTATAGCCTTTGATGCGGATGCAGTTATTTTTTCGGCAGAATCTGAAAAAATTTATAAAGAAAGTGGTTTAGATGCATTTAATAAAAATGAAATTGAGAATCAAGATATAGCCTTAGCTAAAGGTCCAATGGCTAATTTTTTAAAGGCACTATCAAAATTACAGGAAGAAACAAAAGATTTAAATGTTTTAAGAACAGCAATTGTTACCGCACGTAATAAAGATACGGGTGTAAGAGTGATTAAAACATTAAGGAGTTGGAATATCATTGTAGATGAAGTATTCTTTATGCAAGGAGCCAACAAAGCTGAGGTATTAAAATGCTTTGGTGCAAATATATTTTTTGATGATCAGGATGTACATGCAGCTCCGGCAAGTAAACTTGTTCCAAGTGCTCGTGTACCTTATAAAAAAGGAGAATTATAGAAATGAATCGACATGAAGTAAGAGTAATCGCTATGCAAAGCGTTTATCAACATTTATTATTAGGGAAGGATATTCGTAAATGTGTTTATGATGTTACAAAAGGATCCAATGAAATCGATGGTTACCTTTATTCTTTAACCATTGGAACAATTGAAAATAAGGATGCTTTTGTACAAAGAATCAATGAATTATTACGTGATGATTGGGAATTTGATCGTTTGAGTATGCTTGAACAATCAATATTATTGATTTCTTTTGAAGAAATTTTGGCAAATGATACACCAAAACCTGTCGTTATTAATGAAGCAATTACATTGGCTAAGAAATATTGTGACGACAATTCTTATAAATTAATCAATGGAGTTTTAGATCAACTATGAGACAAGAAATGGTTGTAAGTATTTCTGATCTTGTTTTAAGAATAAAAAATATCCTAAATCAAACGATTGATTTAAATGGTATATGGATTCAAGGCGAAATCAGCAACCTCACAAAACATAGATCTGGCCATTATTATTTTTCCTTGAAAGATCAAAAGAGTGAAATTCGATGTGTCATGTTTTCAAGCTATGTTTCCCGTTTAAACTTTAATGTTCAAGAAGGAAGTCAAGTACTTGTAAATGGTACAGTAAATGTCTATGAACAAAGAGGTCAATTACAGCTTGTCATTCAAAAAATGAAACAAGATGGTGTTGGTGAATTATATTTAGAGTTTGAAAAAAGAAAAAAAGAACTGAGTTTAGCCGGATATTTTAATGAAGAACACAAAAAAATAAAACCAGATTATATAGAAAATATTGGTGTGATTACGGCTAAAGAAGGAGCAGCACTTCAAGATGTACTAACAACCATTCAAAAAAAATGGCCAATGATGAAAGTTACTTTATACCCAGCTTATGTGCAAGGTAAATTTGCCCCTAAATCCATCATTCAAGCACTTACAAATGCGGATCAAGTTGGTCATGATGCTTTATTAATTGTTCGAGGTGGAGGAAGTTTTGAAGATTTATTTTGTTTTAATGATGTTGAATTAGTAAAGACAATTTATGACCTTAAAACATACACCGTTTCAGGTGTTGGACATGACACAGATACTACATTATGTGATTTAGTAAGTGATTATCGATGTGTTACGCCTACTGCTGCAGCTTCTTGGGTATGTTTAGATCAATATGATGTTTTAGATCATATACACGAAAATCAAAACTTTATGATTCGTCAATTATCACATTTAATGGAAATTCATCGTAGCCAATATGTTCAATTGTGTAGACATCCATATTTACAAGACCCAAACAATTGGATCATAGATAAAAATTTACGCTTAGATTCTTATGTCCATCAATTAGAAAAGTGTAAAAATGAATATGTAAATAAAATCGATGGAGTGAATCTTTTGAAGAATAAGTTGATGAATGAAATGAAAAGGGTATTGGAAAAGAATAGGAATGAATCTATACAAAAACAACAAATTTTAATCTCGAGTATAAATACCTATCATCAAAATCAAGCACATCAATTTTATAATTATTGCGGGTTATTAGATGCATATTCTCCATTAAAGATTTTAAAAAGAGGATATTCAGTTACTTCTAAAGAAAATTATATTATTCATAGTATCTATGATTTAAATGGACAAGATGAGATTACGACTTTATTACAGGATGGTGTCGTTACTTCAAGAGTTTTAAAGATAGAGGAGAAAAAACATGGAGAATAAGAAACAAACGTTTAAAGAATCGATGACTCGATTAGACGAAATTGTGAAAGCATTAAATAATAATGAATTAGAATTAGAAGAGGCAATGGATCTTTTTGAAGAAGGTTTAAAACTATCAAAACAATGCGAAAAACAATTAAAAGCCTTCGAAACAAAAATGGACCAGTTAATGGAGGTGAAAGAGGATGTATCAAATTCGTGAATTTGAAGATTATTTGTTGATGAGAGTCAACGAAAATGATGATAGTTACACTAAAGAAGCAATGGCTTATTCTTTGATGAATGGTGGAAAGCGTGTGAGACCTGCATTATTATTTGCGACACTTGAAGGCTATGGGATTGATCCTAGAATTGGATATCCTTGTGCATGTGCGATTGAAATGATTCATACATATTCTCTTATTCATGATGATTTACCGGCTATGGATAATGATGATTTAAGAAGAGGTAAACCTAGCTGTCATAAAGCTTTCAATGAAGCTACAGCTATTTTGGCTGGAGATGGTTTACTTACGAAAGCTTTTGAGGTTGTTTTAGATAGTGAATGTTCGGCTGAACAAAAAATAGAACTTGTTCGTGCATTAAGCACATATTCTGGCGTTGATGGAATGATATATGGACAAACATTAGATATCGCAAGTGAGGATAATGATAATCCTACTTTAGCTTTGTTGCTAGAAATCGATCAGTATAAGACAGCTAAATTAATCACATTACCTTTAGTTTGTGCATGTATTTTGGCCAATAAAAAAGAAGATTTAAAAAGTTATATTGAAATTGGATATGCTCTTGGTTTGGAGTTTCAAATGCAAGATGATATTTTAGATGTTACACAAAGTGAAGAAGTACTTGGTAAATCGACAAGTGATTTAGAAAATAATAAAGTGACTGCTGTTTCTTTACTTGGTTTAGAAAAGGCAAAACAAATGGTCAAATCTTATGACGAAACGATAGTGAATGAACTTTCTAAACTCAGTTGTAACACAGACAAACTTGGTGAGCTAGTGGATAGCTTATTGAAAAGAACTTACTAAAAGCGTATATTAATAGTAGGACTTTATAGACTAGCCTTATGACTAGTCTTTTTAAACGATGCATAAAAGGATGGGTTATATGAGTAAAATTAGACAAGTTTATGACATAGAAAAACCATCACAAATAAAAGATTTATCGATTACTGAATTAAATGAGTTAGCACAAGACATTCGTGATTTTTTAATTCATACCATTTCTAAAACGGGTGGACACCTTTCTAGTAATTTGGGGGTTGTTGAATTAACGATTGCGATGCATTATGTTTTTGACTCACCAAAAGATAAATTAATATTTGATGTTGGGCATCAGTGTTATACACATAAAATTTTAACGGGTAGAGCCTGTAAATTTTCAACATTACGAAAAAAGAATGGATTATCTGGCTTTCAAAAATGTTCTGAAAGCGAATATGACTGTTGGGAAGCTGGTCACTCGTCTACATCACTTTCTGCAGCCTTAGGTTATGCGATTGCTCGTGATTTAAGACATGAAGATTATCAAGTTGTTGCTTTAATTGGTGATGGATCATTAACGGGAGGAATGGCTTTAGAAGCCTTAAATGATATTGGTTCTAAACAAAAGAAACTAATTATAATTTTTAACGACAATAACATGTCGATCAGTAAAAATTATAGCGGTGTTGAAAAACGAATTACGGATATTCGCTCTTCTCATTTGTATTTAGATTTCAAACATGATGTTAAACAAAATCTAAAAACAAATAAATTTGGAACGAATGTCTTAAATACTTTATCGGCAGTACGTGATCGTATTCGTGATGAAGTTGTGGATGCTCCATTATTTAAAGAATTTAATCTAGATTATATGGGTCCAGTTGATGGTCATAATATCGCAAGTTTAATTAAAGTATTTCAAGCGGCTAAAGAACATGATGGTCCCATTGTGATTCATGTGATCACAAAAAAGGGGAAGGGATATAAATTTGCAGAAGAAGATCGAGTTGGAAAATGGCATGGCGTTTCTCCGTTTGATATTGAAACAGGAAAACCTTTAAATCTACTTCCAAAAAATGAAATCTCGTGGTCAGAAGTCATTTCAAATACTTTAATCGATTTAACAAAGAAAGATAATCAAATCGTTGCGATTACACCTGCGATGAGTCAAGGTAGTAAATTATTAGAATATCAAAAGTTATTTCCTGATCATTTCTTCGATTGTGGAATCGCAGAACAACATGCGGTCACAATGGCTTGTGCGATGGCCAAAGGAGGTCTAAAACCATTTGTAAGTATTTATTCTTCTTTTTTACAAAGAGCTTATGATCAAATTAATCATGATATGGCAAGAATGAAACTTCCTGTGGTAATCGGAATTGATCGTTGTGGGTTAGTAGGGGATGATGGAGAAACACATCAAGGTGTATTTGATATCTCGATGTTAAGAAGTATACCAAATCTTATTTTGTCTCAACCTAAAGATGCGAACGAAGCTCAAGATCTTTTATATACGGCATTTGCTGAAAACAAACCTTTTTGTATACGTTACCCTAGAGGTAATGTATATTATCAAAGAAAAAACGAATACAATCTTATTAAGGTGGGAACATGGACTAAATTTGTGATTGGAACACCTAAAAAGATTGTGATTACTTATGGTTATGATGTTGATCATGTCATTCATAAAGCTAGAGAGAATAAAATGGATTTATTGGTTGTCAATGCACGCTTCTTTAAGCCGATTGACAAAAATATGATGCTTGATTTATTAAAATTAAATTTACCAATCATAGTCTATGAAACAGATGTTAAAATTGGTTCTTTATCAAGTGCTATTTTAGAATTTATGAATGATGTTGAGCATAATATTGATATATTGGGTATTGAAGATCATTTTGTCTGTCATGGATCTATTCGTTCATTACGAATTCAAGAGAAAATTAGCACTGAGGCCTTATTTGAGGAAATAGAGAAAGATTAATATGAGATTAGATGTTGCTTGTGCGAAACAATTAAAAACTCGAACTAAGGCTCAGGATGCGATTTCTGAAGGGCGTGTAAGTGTAAATGGTAAAATTATTTATAAAGCTAGTTATCAAGTAAGTGATGAGGATATGATTCAAATTCAATCTAAGGAAAATGAATTTGTGAGTCGAGGAGGCTATAAACTTCTAGGCGCTATTGAAAAATATCATATTAATTTAACAGATCTTGTCGCATTAGATGTAGGAGCAAGTACGGGAGGCTTTACGGAGGTCTGTCTTAAACATGGAGCTAAAAAAGTGTATGCTTTAGATGTAGGGCATTTACAGCTAGATTCTATTTTAGAAAAAGATTCTCGTGTAATAAAAATGGAAGGACATAATGCTCGTGAAATTGTTCCAGAATGGTTTGATGAACCCATAGATTTTTTGTGTATGGATGTTAGTTTTATCTCGTGTAAAACGATTTTAAGTCATATTTTTTCTGTGATGAAAATTGAAAAGATTGCAATTTTAGTAAAACCTCAGTTTGAGTGCGGACCAAAATATTTAAATAAACATGGTGTTTTAAAGAATCCTAAACTCTCAAAACAAATTATTGAGGATGTTAAAGCATTTATCTTACAATACTATAAAAATGTAGATTATATGGAGAGTATAATTAAAGGAAGAAGTGGCAATCAGGAATATATGCTTGTGGCTTCAGACTTAAGAGAGTGTGAATGATTCACATTCTTTTTTTCTATTCAATTTATTGAAAATAAAGTACAATAATAAAGGTGGTGATTGATTTGATAGAACAATTAAGTGTAAAAAATTATGTATTATTTGATTCGTGTATTATTGATTTTAATACGGGTATGAGTGTAATTACAGGTGAAACTGGAGCTGGAAAGTCTTTGTTAATTGATGCGATTGGACTTTTATGTGGAAATCGTGTCGTAGGTGATGTAGTAAGAAAAGGGACTGATAAAGCCATTCTTACGATGGTTCTTTCAAGTAATCCAATCATTGAAGAAAAGTTAAGTGAAAATGGTTTTGTTTGTGAAGATCAAATCATTATTACTCGAATCATTAATGCGAATGGAAAAAGTTCGATTCGAATCAATCAACAAATTTCAACATTAAATTTTGTGAAAGAAATTGTATCCAGTCAAATCGATATACATTCACAAATGGATACGTATCATCTCATTGATTCTAATGTTCAATTAGAATTACTGGATAATTATTGTCAGGCGAATGAGTTAAAGAATAAACTTTCTGATTTATTCCAATCTTATAAAACTGTATGTGATGAATTGGATCATTTAAAGAACGAAGAATTTTCAGATGATGAATTGGATTATTTAACATCTCAACTCAATGAGATTGAAAATGCAGACATTCAAGAAAATGAATTAAAAGAACTGCAAGAGAAGATCACATTTGCTACTTCTTGGAATAAGGACAAAGAAGAAATTTCAAATTGTTTATATGAAATCAATAAAGAAAATGGAATCATGGATTCTTTGTATCATGTTTATAAGAATTGCTCAAAATCAAATATTTTAAAAGAGTATGAACAATCTTTTCAAGATATGTATTATTCTATTCAATCTTTGGATGAAGAGATAAAATCAAAGAAGAATAGTTTTGAAAATAATAATTATGATTTAGATGAACTTCAACAAAGAGAGTATTTGATTCGTAGACTCTATAAAAAATATGGAGGTTCTTTTGAATCATTAAATGAAAGAAAAAGTAAGATATTAGATAAAATTGATCGTATTATCCATAAACAAGATGTTTTTGAAAAATTAGAAAAACAAAAAGAGTTGGCGTATGATAACTATATGCATTGTGCTAGTGAATTATCTAAGAAAAGAAAAAGTAAAATGCAGGAGTTAGAAAATTTGGTTGAACAAAACTGTAGAGATCTTATGTTAGAGAAGGCGCGATTTAAAATTTCTTGCAAAGAAACAAATCCTTCTATGAATGGTATCGATCAAATTGATTTTATGGTTTCTATGAATCCTGGGCAAGATTTTTCAAGCTTAAAAACAAGTGCATCAGGTGGTGAATTGTCACGTTTGATGTTGGCATTGAAAGTTGTTTTTCAATCAACAACAGGGATTGAAACGATTATTTTTGATGAAATTGATACGGGTGTAAGTGGCAAAGTAGCATTAAGTATGGGTGCTAAGATGAAAAAATTGTCACATGATTATCAAGTTTTATGCATTACACATTTGCCTAGTGTTGCCGTATACGCAAATACACATTATTGTGTTGAAAAAACATCAGATTCAAATCAGACTGTCACAAATGTCAAAGAATTAAATCATGAAGAAGTTATACATGAATTGGCTATTATGTCAAATGGGCAGGATAGTGAACTAGCATGTAAATCGATGGAAAGCTTATGGGAGAAAGTGCATGGCTAAAGTATTGCTGCATGTTGATTTAAATGCATTTTTTGCGAGTTGTGAAGAAATTAAGAATCCTGAATTGAAAGGAAAACCCATGGCTGTTGGATCATTAAGTAGGCGTTCTGTAATTTCTACTGCCAATTATGAAGCCCGTAAATTTGGTGTGCATAGCGCAATGCCTGTTTATGAAGCATTAAGAAAATGTCCAGAATTAACATTAGTTCAGGGAGATTATGGATATTATAGATCCATGTCGAGTCAATTTTTTAAATATTTACATTCATATACACATAAGATTGAACCTGCCAGCATTGATGAATGCTACATGGATGTTACAGATTTAATTTCAAAATATAATCGACCTTTAGATCTTGTTTATCAAATACAGCAAGGTGTACTAGATACTTGCGGACTTTCATGTTCGATTGGTGTTGCGAGTAATCGATTTCTTGCGAAGATGGCTAGTGATATGCGAAAACCGAATGGAATCACTATTTTGCGTAAATCTGAATTATCTACAAAACTTTGGCCACTAAAAGTATCAGAAATGAATGGGATTGGTAAGAAGAGTGTGGTGCTTTTAAATGAGATGGATATTAAAACGATTGGTGATTTTGCAGATCCAAAAAATGAAGACAAAATATTAAACCGTCTTGGAAAATCCAGCTATTCATTGATTCAAAAGGCTAGGGGAAATAGCTCGAATCAACTTTATTTTTCAACAACACAAAAATCAATTTCGATTTCTAAGACGTATCAAAATGATTTATATAGTTTGCCAGAAGTGAAGTCTTGTCTTGAAAGTATTGTGAATGAATTAGTATATAAAATGAAAAAAGACAATCAAAAGGGAAAGCTGTTAACTTTAACTTTTAGAGATACTGAATTTCATAACTATTGTCATAGTGTAAATATTAAGGATTATACCAATGATTTTCCTATTCTATTTGGTGCGTTCTATACTCTTGCGGAAGAATTTTTTGAACCCATTGGATATCGCTATTTATGTTGCCATGTTGGTTCTTTAAAGGATGCGAAAAAAATTGTAGATCAACCCGATTTATTTCATATGCCAGTTGAAGATACAGATTCAATTTTGGTGAAATTAAACAAAAAGTTGGATTCAAAATATTTATTTAAAGCATCTGATTTATTAGAAGGAAAAAAAGAATGAGTTATACATTAGATTATTTTATTGATGAAAATATAAAGTTATATCAAAATCAAAATGATTTTCGATTTAATACAGATACTAAGCTTTTAGCTCGATTTGTTCGTTTAAAAAAGCAGGAACGAATTCTTGATGTTGGAACAAATAATGGTGTTTTATTGGTTTATTTTGATCGTTTTAATGTGAAAGAACTCGTTGGTGTTGAGGTTATGAAAGAGAGCGTGGATGTAGCGTTAATGAATCAAAAAAATTTTATTCAACATCCTTCAAAAATAATTCATTCACCGATTCAAGATTTTGAAGATGATTTATTTGATGTGATTGTTTCAAATCCTCCATACTTTAAATTAAGTGCCAATCAGCCAATCGAACATATGGATGCTCGTCAGCTTTCAAGAATGGAAGAAAATTTAACGTTAGAGGAATTGATTCAAAATGTTGCAAGATTAATAAAAAGTTATGGTCGTTTTTATATGGTGCATCGTCCTAATCGATTAAATGAAATTATGAAGTGTTTGTTTGAACATAATTTCAACATTCGCCATATACAGTTTGCGTATGATTCGAAAAATAATGTGGTTAAATCCGTGTTGGTTGAGGCAATCAAGGATTCAAATTGTGATATGGTTGTTGATCCACCAATCTATATATAAGAGGTTCATATGAATTTAGATGAAGCAATAGAAGATTATCAATTATTTTTAAGTGTGATTGAAAGAAAGTCAAAACAAACAATCACGAGTTATATGAGTGACTTGCGATTTTATGTTGATTATTTAAAAAGTGAAGATATAACCAATGTAGAACAAATTTCAACTCTTGATATTGACTCTTTTCTAAATGAGTTCTCTGTGAATCATAATTCATGCAGTTGTAATCGTTGTATTGCAAGTATTCATGGCTTTCATAAATATATTTCTAATAATGATCCAAATGTCCAGGATGTATCTTTACTCATTCGAAGTATGTCAAGTTCTAAGCATTTACCAGTGTATTGTAGTATAGAAGATATAAAAAAGATTTTTGATTCCTTTGATGATGAAGAGCATAATGTGTATAAAAAAACACTACTTGTGGTATTATATACATGCGGTTTGAGAGTGAGTGAATTATGTGATCTTCAGTTAAATGATGTTCATTTACAAGAGGGTATTGTTAAAGTAAAAGGAAAAGGAGATAAGGAACGTGTGGTTCCTATTTCAAAGTATTGCATAGATCAAATGAAGTCTTATTTAGAAATTCGATCGAAATGGGATATTCATCACTTGTCGAATTTCTTTGTGAATGCATATGG
The DNA here is from genome assembly GCA_963595075.1 of Waltera intestinalis. Classification (GTDB taxonomy): domain Bacteria; phylum Bacillota_I; class Bacilli_A; order Erysipelotrichales; family Erysipelotrichaceae; genus Holdemanella. The sequence continues at coordinate 7,041 of CAVBGZ010000010.1, read as the reverse complement.
AAAAGTCTGTACTCGTCAATATGTTCATTGTTTAATTAAAGATAAAGTGAATGAATTAAATTTAAATCCAGCTATTTCTGCACATAGTTTTCGACATTCGTTTGCGTCGCATTTATTGGATGGAAATGCGGATTTAAGAATTGTACAAGAATTATTAGGTCATAGTGATATTCAGACGACTCAAATATACACGCATATACAGAATAAACGATTAAGAAGCGTTTATGATGATTGTTTTAGTGGATTAAAACATAAAAGGGAGGATTAACTAATGTCTTGTGAAGGATGTCCAAGTAAAGGAAATTGTGGTAAGGATCAAAGTACTTGCGGAGTACAGAATAATCCCGATAACAAAATAAAAAATATTATCACCGTTATGTCTGGTAAGGGCGGTGTTGGTAAATCAACAGTTACTGTAATGCTTGCGAAAGCTTTGTGTAAACTAGGATTAAAAGTTGGAATTATGGATGCGGATATTACGGGTCCAAGTATTCCTCGTTTGTTACAGCTAAATAATGAGCATGCGTATGGGAATGAGAAACAACAACTTCTTCCTGTTGAGTCTAAGGAAGGTATTAAAGTCATGTCTTTAAACTTCTTGGTTGCCAGTGAATCAGATCCAGTTATTTGGAGAGGTCCAGTTATTGGTGGTGTCGTTAAACAATTTTATAGTGATGTTGTTTGGGGTGAATTAGATGTATTACTAATTGATATGCCTCCAGGAACTGGGGATGTTGCGTTAACAATTATGCAATCGATTCCAGTAAATGGTGTTGTAATGGTTTCTACTCCTCAACCTATGGTTTCTATGATTGTTGAGAAGGCTTGCCATATGTGTGAAAAAATGAATGTTAAGGTTCTTGGCATTATTGAGAATATGGCTTATTTAGAATGTCCAAATTGTCATGAAAAGATTGATTTCTATAAACCTGAGGATGTTGAAGCATTATGTAATTCAACTGCGATTAAATTGTATGGTACTTTACCAATGTTAGATTTAATTCGCGATATTAATGAATATGAATCTTATTCTGTTGATCAAAAGAATAAAGTGGATGCATATATGGTTGATGTCGCTAAAGAAGTTTTAAATGATCTAGCATGAATTATAAATTAATTCGAAAAAAAAGAAATAAGAAGGCTTATATTCGTGTAATTGATGGTGAAGTGGTTGTCACTGTACCTTATTATATGTCACAAAGGGAAATTGATGCGTTTGTAAATAAAAGTGAGCCATGGATTTTGGATCAGCTAAATAAAAATAGTTTGATTCAAAATGGTGATACAATTTCTCTTCTTGGAAAAGAATATATTGTTCGATTACATGATAAGTCTTCTTGTTTTGTGGATGATGGATATCTTTATTTGATAAGGGATAAAAAAATAGTTGATAGCTTTCTTAAAAAAAATATTAAGAATTATATGGAAAATCGTTTTCAATGTTTTTGTGATCAATTAGATATTCATGATATTTCTTTGAAATTTGGCACTTATAAAAGCAAATGGGGGAGTTGTACTCCAAAAAAAAGATGGATTTGTTTCAATGTAAATTTAATTTTTATGCCATTAGATTTTATAGATGCGATTATTTTGCATGAATTAGCGCATTTATATTATCTAAATCATGGTAAGGATTTTTATGATTTATTATTGAAATGGATGCCAAATTATAAAACAGTTATAAAAAAAGGCAAGGAATGTACAATTCCTCGCCTGTATTAAGGATGAGATTTCATCCTTTTTTATACGTTAATTTCAGCTTTGATTCCTAATGAATCTTTGTTTTCTTTTAAAATTGGATCAATGTATGTCACAAAAAATTCTTCTGTTTGTTGAACAGATCTTCCTACGAAATTTTCAGGTTTCATAATAGATTCAATTTGTTCTTTTGTCATGCCAAATTTTGGATCGTTTGCGATGCGATCGATTAAATCGTTTGGTTTTCCTTCTTCTTTAACAACTTTTCCGGCAGCCATAGAATGTTGACGAATAAGTTCATGTAATTCTTGACGATCTCCACCAGCTTTTACGGCGTCCATCATAATGTTTTCAGTTGCCATAAATGGTAATTCTTTTTTTAGATTTGCTTCTACGACTTTTGGATAAACAACCAATCCATCACTTACATTTAAATATAGATCGAGCATTCCATCACATGCCAAGAAAGCTTCTGCGATACTGATTCTTTTGTTTGCACTGTCATCAAGTGTTCTTTCAAACCATTGTGTACTTGCCGTAATGGCAGGGTTGATTGAGTCAGAAATGATGTAGTTAGCTAAAGCAGCGATTCTTTCTGAACGCATTGGATTTCGTTTATAGGCCATAGCGCTTGATCCAATCTGACTTTTTTCAAATGGTTCTTCAATTTCTTTCATATGTTGTAATAAACGAATATCATTACTGAATTTGTGTGCACTTTGTGCGATTTGTACTAATACTTGTAAGACTTGCGTATCATATTTTCTTGTATATGTTTGTCCACTTACGGCAAAGTAATTGTTATATCCAAGTTTTTCACAGATTTTTTTATCAAGCTCTTTTACTTTGTCTGTATCACCTTCAAATAGTTCCATAAAGCTTGCTTGTGTTCCTGTTGTTCCTTTGCATCCTAATAATTTCTTATTATCTAGCAAGTGTTGGATTTCAACGTAGTCCATATATAAATCTTGTGCCCATAAACTTGCACGTTTACCTACAGTTGTTGGTTGTGCAGGTTGGAAATGCGTAAAGGCAAGGCAAGGCATGTCTTTATATTTAAGCGCAAATTCTTCTAACTTTTCTAAAACATTGACAATCTTTTTTTGAACTAATTCTAAGGCTTCATGCATAATAATTAAGTCTGTGTTATCACCAACGTAACAACTTGTTGCACCTAAATGAATAATTCCTTTTGCTTTTGGACATTGTACACCATAAGCATAGACATGTGACATTACATCGTGTCGAACCTTTTTTTCTTGTTCTTTCGCAACGTCATAATTGATATCATCTTTATGAGCAATTAATTCATTAATTTGTTCATCCGTAATATCTAGGCCTAATTCTTTTTCTGATTGTGCTAATGCAATCCAAAGTTTTCTCCATGTTTTAAATTTCTTGTCATTGGAAAATAATGCTTGCATTTCTTTTGAAGCGTATCTCTGTGATAGAGGAGATTGATAATATTCGTTCATTGAGTCCACCTTTTCTAATTAATATTTTTAAAACATTAACATATTCATTATAAAGTTTTCAATTTTTAAATTCAATATTTATATTGTATAATACTGTGTATAGAAAAAAGGAGATTTCTTATGAAAACTTTATCTATATTATCTACTAAATTGTGTGCTTTTGGTCTTCATCTTATTGGTCGTGGTGGCTCAATGCCAGGATCTATTGGGTGTAAGATTGATAAAAATATATTAAAGAAATTAAAATTTAATGGTCCTGTCATTCTTGTTACGGGTACAAATGGTAAAACGAGTACGGCTAATATGATTAGTGATCTTTTTATGCGTGCTGGATATAAAGTGATTTCAAATCGTAAGGGTGATAACTTAAAGGCAGGTATTGTGACGACTTTACTTACAAATTGTTCTTTATCAGGTCGAATAAATGCGGATGCGGTCATTTTAGAGGTGGATGAATTAAATGTTCGTCATATTTTACCTTTTATTCCTGTTACTGATTTTGTTGTGAATAATTTTTTTAGAGATCAATTAGATCGTGCTAGAGAGATGGAGCAATTGATTGATACGATCGAAAAAGTACTTCCTGATTATAAGAATCATTTGATTTTAAATGGTAATGATCCAAATGTTGTGCGTTTAAGTTTAGTCGCAAAAAATGCGGATATTTTGTATTTTGGAATTGATGAAAATCGTTATTCTGTTAAAACAACGAAAGAGGCGAGTGAAGGTAAGTTCTGTCCTTCTTGTGGTCATCGTTTAAAGTACAAATACTATCAATATTCTCATATTGGTTATTTTGAGTGTTCAAATTGTGATTTTAAAACGCCAAATCTTTCTATTCAATTAAAGGATTTGGATTTAGATGATCAAACGTTTATATGTAATGATATTAAATATAAATCTCCATATCAAGGTATGTATTCGATGTATAATTGTGCTGCTGTTTTGGCAATGGCTAAAGAATATAATATTTCGGATGATGTTGTTAAAGAGGTTTTTGCGAATGCTCCTCAGCCTGCTGGTAGAAATGAGACGTTTGTGAAGGATGGTAAAATTTGTATTTTAAATTTGGTTAAGAATCCTACAGGTGCAAATGAAGTTATGAAGGTTATTGAAAAAGATGATTCAGACAAAACGATTGTGATTGTGCTAAATGATCGTGAGCAGGATGGAACGGATGTAAGTTGGATTTATGATACGTTCTTTGAAAAGATTATGAAGGATTCTACAAAGGAAATTATTTGTACTGGCTTAAGAGCGAATGATATGGCATTGCGTATTTATTATGGTGGTTATGAGGGTATTATTAGTGTTGTGGATACAATGAATATTGCGATTAAGGCAGCTCTTGCCAGTGGTAATAAAGTATATGCGATTGCGACATATACGGCTTTACTTCCTTGTAGAAATGCGATTCAAAAGGAGATGCAAGTATGAAAGTAGTTTGGATGTATCACGATATTATGGATTTATATGGTGATAAAGGGAATATGATGGTTTTAAAAAAGCGTTGTTTAGATCGTAATATCCCTTTTGAACTGGATACTTGTGGTATTGGTGAAGAAAAAGATTTAAGTGATTATGACTTGATTTTCTTAGGTGGTGGTGCGGATAAGGAACAGATCAGTTTGATTCCGGATTTATTATCTAGAAAAGAAAACATTAAAAAGGCTATGAATGAGAATACGTTTGTATTATTGATTTGTGGCGGTTATCAATTATTTGGTCAATACTATATTGCGGCTAATAATGAGAAGATTGATGGCTTACAATTTTATGATTATTATACGGATACGGGTAAGGCTGGAAGTCGTTGTATTGGCAATATTGTGATTGATGCAGATTTAGACAGCATAAAAACACGTATTGTTGGTTTTGAGAATCATGGTGGTCAAACTTTAAATGTTACCTATCCTTTAGGAAAAGTTGTTAAGGGGTATGGAAATAGTTTTGATGCAGGTTATGAAGGGTTTTATAATGGAAAGATTTTAGGTACGTATCTTCATGGTCCTTTGCTTCCAAAAAATCCTGTAGTTGCTGATTTTGTGATTACGAAGGCTTTACAGAAGAGAGATCCAGAATTTAAATTTGAGGATTTAAAACCTTTAGATGATACGTTGGCAGACAATGCTAGAAAGGCAATTTTTAAAAAATTAGAAATATAAAAAGATGTCTGATGACATCTTTGTTTTGTTCATACATTTTATTTTGGGGAAATTTTTTGACTCAGTTTTATATGAACATTTCTAACTCCTTTCTACATGTTTTATTTTACTTGTTAAGTTGACATTATTTATGTCAGAATGGAGAATTTAATGAAAAAAATTATTTCAATCTTTTGTACTTTTATTCTTTGTTTTTCTTTATTCGGTTGTAAAAAAGAAGATTCTTTTGTGTATTTAAATAAAAATGTAAAGTGTGAATTATTGGATGTTTTATTGATCAAAAATGATAAGGATAATTCGACGTATTATTATTTTTTAGCGAATATCACAAATTCTGGTAAAAAGCCATATGATACAAAGGATCTTTCATATAAGGTTACGGAGAATGATAAGAAAGATATTAGTATCATTGATAAGTATCAATCTGTTCCTTCTTATACTTTAGAAAAGGGAGAGAGTACATATATTTATGGTTATATAGGTTTTCCTAATAATGATCAGGAAAATTTAGGTATTAGTTTTACGAAGGAAAAGAAATTTTTGTCTTTTAATAGTTTTGACGTTCGTAAATCGAGTGATGATCATGTTAATAAATCAAAGAAATTAAAGTATACTTTTTTTGAAGATGATACTTTAAAAATTAGTGTAGATGCAACAAGTGCTACTTATGATTTTGAATATGGAAAGACAGTTTTAAAGAATATTAAGATTAAATATAAAAACAAGACTAAGAATCGTATTATAGTTCCTTATTTGACGCCAACTGCTTCTTTAGAGGGGGTAAATTTATCAAATCAAGATTATTCTAGCTATTCATTAGAAGATATGAAAAATATAGATTTTACAACAAATGGATTATCTCCTAAGTCTGAATCTTTTGAGGGAAATCCAACAGGTTATGTGTTGTATTTCTTGGAGAAGGGAAAAAGTCTTGAAACAAATGTATCTTTTGAGTTTGAGAATGCACTACCTGATTTTACGGATGCGAGTACGAAACCTTTTACGGTTCATATCAATTCAAAGCCTTTTGGAGTATCGAATTCTTTTAAAATCGGATTGTAAATTTGTGAAGTGTTTCACATGCTAGGGTAGGTACTTACAATTGTGATATACTAACACAAAATTGTTGGAGGATCTCATATGAAATTTTTTAAGAAGCCTGGAAGTATATTATTGATTCTTATTCTGTTAATTTTAATCATATGTCCATTGCGTGTTCATATGTATTATGAAAAGATTCTAGAGATTCAGTCTGGCAAATTAAGTGTAGATTCACAATTCGTTGCAGCTGATTTACATCCATATTCAGCTTATGTAATGGCGATACCTTATATAATTGTAGAAGTTGTCCTAATTGCTTTATTTTATGTAAGAACTAGAGATTAATAGACTCTCTAATTTCACGTGAAAAAGCAAAAGATGGATAATTGTACATCTCAGATCAAATTAGAGAGTGAAGAAACATCTATGAATTGAAGTAGATGTTTTTTATTTAGTTGTTAAAAGAGATTATGTATAGCATAAGAATGAAATGTGCCTCGTATTAAATCAAGGATAGACTTATATACGTATAAACAATCAATTCATCCTTATTTCTATAGAAAATTCGATATTTTTAAATCTCTATAAATATTACATAATATATATTATGCGAAGTAATTGATATCAATGTTCAAAATTAATGTCCCAATATTTGTTTCCGT
>CAVBGZ010000009.1:4708-42155 GCA_963595075.1 Waltera intestinalis | reverse complement strand
GTATTTAGTATTTTAAATAATATTAATGAAGAATTAGTTAGAAATGATGCTCCTGAAGCTGTTAAAGATGGTTCTCCTGCAGAAAAGTCATTCAGTGCTAGTGAAAATGATTACTTCCCAGATCAAACCGATTCAGATGATGTTAAAGAAGTAATGATTGAATCATTAATTAACAATTACGATGGAAATATTACTAAACTATGTGAAGATGTTCTAAAGCTTTATGGAATCGAAAATCCAACTGAAGATATAATTACTGAGATGCTTTATGAAATTGGTAGTGATGATAATATCATTTTCGAGCATGCCGAATTAGCTAAGAATGATGCCCCACAAGCAATTGAAAATGGAAATCCAGATGAAAGATCCTTCTCTGTTACTAGAAATGATTATTTTCCTAACGAAGAAGATATAGATGACGTTGAAGCTATTATCGTCGAACAGTTTGACGGTAATTATGATTATTGCTTCAACGAGAGTGGCGAATTAGATTATGATATTATTAATGAGGGTGCTAAAAAGCAAATTAAAAAATATCGACAATTAATTTATGGCACCAATGCTGATAATGAGTCAATAAGACGCAGAATCGAACATGATAACAAACTGAAAAACGAAATCGATCAACGACGTACGAATAACGAGCTTACTGATGAAGATAACGAGACATACAACACATTGTCCAATAATCTAAAATCATATAATGATAAAAAATTACGAAATGATCGCAACCTTGATAATTATAAAAAGAAATTAGTATCTAATCAAACGATTGCTGACTCTAATTATTATAATGCTAAGAAATTTAATCTTATTGGAAGAGCTATCAAGCATCATCGTGTAGTTAGGGATGCTAAAAAGCAATTTAAATCTAACAATAGCAAGGGAGACATCAAATATAGACAAGGCGCTGAGACCGATTATGACAATAATGGTAATTTAGTGTATAAGAAAAATGCTGAAACCGGAAAATATGTAAATGTAGGTACGTTTGATAAAGACAAATGGAAATCAGCCAAAACGGCAGCTATTAATAACTTTAAGAATACAGTATCTAATTTAAAATCACAATCAGATTATGAGAAATCATTGTTAGTAAAAGATAGACAAGATAAAAAACCTCAAGAATATAATGATAAAATGAAATCAACCGATTCAGAAACTTCTAATCGATTCGCTAGATTAGATGCGTATGAAAAACAATTCAATAAAGATAAAGATGCAACAAATGAATCTTATGATTCATTAGAAGATGAGATAAATCAATCTTTATGTGAATCATTAATCGACAATTACGATGGAAATCTATATAACCTTTGTGAAAACTTATTAATGTTAGCGGGTATGGAAGATCCTGATAATGATAGCATAAATGAAATGTGTGAATGTATGCTTGCAGCCGCAGGTTTAAATGAATCTCAGTCATACATTTTGACTGAAGGTAGAATAAAAGATGGATGGAAAGCGACTAAAGAATATTTGAAACGCAAAACCAAAGGTGTCGCTAAAGGATTCGCAGTTGGACTTGCTGCTGGAAGTACTTTATTCGGAGCACGAAACTATGCTGGACAGCTCAAAGATGGTAACTCTGCATATGACGCAAAAATTGCAGAAGTAGAAAATACTAATGAATATCGAAAGATTGCAAATGCAAGCAGAGATGCATCTATACAAAATAATGATGCGAAAGAGAATCTCGAAAATGCTAAAAAAGAATATGACGATAAGCCATCAGCTGAAAATGCTACGAATTATCTTAATAAGCATAAGATTGTATATGGCTCAACAGATGACAATGGTGTAACTACAGAAGAAGGTACTGACGCGAAAGCTAAATCTGCACAGGAAAAATTATATGTTGTCGATGCAACCAAAATATCTGATGCCAATAAAGCTAAACAAGCCGCAAAGGACTTGAAAAAAAAGTCACTTGGAAGTGACATTGCTAAAGGAGCAGGTGCCGGAGCAGTAATATCATCAGTATTTGCCGCTGGAGTTAAAAAGGGCAAGAAAAACACCGACGAAAACAACAATACCGATAAAGATAAAACGACAGGTGCTGGTGGTGGAAATGATAAAAAAGATGCCGCACCAGAAAAGAAAATTGATCACTCAGGTTTTGATCCAGAAATAAAAACTGAATCTTATGATTCATTAGAAGACGCAATCAAGTTAGGTTATGATTATTTTGTAGAAGACGCAAATCGTTGCAAACTAATTGAACAAGTTGCTCTTTCTATTGCTAATGAAAATTCAGATCGCTTATTCAAAGAACTTGTTGAATCTACTGCTCTTGCAAATAGATTAGAAACAGCCATCGTTGCTAAGTATGCGAATACTGCCGCAGCTAGAGTTGCTAATCTTATGGAAGATATGAAAGCAGATCAAAAAGATGAAGATTGCGATGATGAATATGAACTAGGCCATATTGGTATTGATATTGAAACTGGTGAAGAAGATGAATGTTGTAAAGAAAAGTGTAATGAAGAGCTAGAAGCCAATGATGCTCCAGAAGCAGTAGAAGATGGCTCTCCTGTAGAAAAGTCATTCAATGCTACTGAAAATGATTACTTCCCAGATCAAACAAATTCAGATGATGTTAAAGAAGTCATCGTTGAAACTGAAAGAGATGAGCTTATTTTACAAAATGACATCAATCGTTACAGACCAGGATATGATCCAGTTACCGGTAGATCAAAACCCGAACAAGAAGAGTTTGAAAAAGAGAAAGAGAAAGAAAAAGACAATAAAAAAGTTAAAAAGACAATTAAAGAATCAGAAGAATTAGCCAAGAATGATGCCCCAGAAGCTGTTTCAGATGCAACTCCTGTAGAGAAATCATTCTCAGCTACTGAAGATGACTATTTTGATGATGAAGAAGCAGATGATGTAGATGATGGTATCGTTATTGAATCTGTTACAGATGACGATATTCGTGCATTCCTAGAATCTTCAGAATATGAACCATCAAATGCCAATGTCTATACAATTCGTCGTGCTATAAATGAAAATGCAATTGGTGACATTTATGGTGGTACAATTCAAGAAGGTATAGTAAAATGGATAAAGCAACAAAGAGCTCAAAAAGCTGCTGAAAAACTAAACATCAAAATTAAAAAATTAGAATATCAAAAATCTAAAGAATCTGATCCAGTTAAATTAGATAAAATAAATTCCAAGATCGAATCATTAAAATCTAAATTAAACATAGAGATTGCTAAAATTGGAACTATTGTTAATGAATCAGAAGAATTAGCCAAGAATGATGCCCCAGAAGCAGTAGAAGATGGCTCTCCTGTAGAAAAGTCATTCAATGCTACTGAAAATGATTACTTCCCAGATCAAACAAATTCAGATGATGTTAAAGAAGTCATCGTTGAAACTGAAAGAGATGAGCTTATTTTACAAAATGACATCAATCGTTACAGACCAGGATATGATCCAGTTACCGGTAGATCAAAACCCGAACAAGAAGAGTTTGAAAAAGGTAAATCAAAACCTGAAAAAGAAAAGTTTGAAAAAACAAATTCAGATGACGTTAAAGAAGTAGTTGTCGAAGCTTGTAAAACTAAAAGAGTTGCAAAGACACCAAGTGAGCAAAACAAAAGGGGGATTTAATATATGAATAAATTATTCAAACCTCTAAATGAGCAAATTGAAGTTGTTAGAATTAAAAATCAATCACTAACAGAATCAGATGCTAGAATTGTTGCACACGATATTACTTTTCATGGAAATTTAGACAAGCTAAATGAAATGTTAAAGTTTGCTGGTGTCGATTTAGAAGAAAATAAGAACTAGATTATTCTAGTTCTTTTCTTTTTATAAAATATTGCCCGGAACAATCTATTATAATTAAAAGAAAGCAGGCCGTTATATTATGAAAATTATCTCATGCATTATAATGCTATTTGCATTTGTTATCATGTACTTTATATTATGCAAAGTTTTTGCATCTTTATTCCAACTTACTGGATTAAGTAAGTCAAAATCACGTTTCCAAGCATATTCATTGTTTATTGGGTGCGGATTTACAACATCAGAATCAGAACTAATTATGTATGATCCGACAAGAAGAAAATTAGCAATCGCGTGTTCTATTACAGGATTTATATTCTCAACTTTAATTATTGGATTAGTAATTGTGGTTGTTGGATCATTAGATTTCCACGGAGCTAATAGTGCAGCTTACACAAGAAACATTTTCTTAACATTTGGTTTGAGCTTAGCATGCTTAATAATCATTATCATTCTATCTAATGTTAAAGTTGTTGCTAACGCTTGTAACAATCTTCTAAAGAAAATCTTCTTTCATATTCATCATTCTAATGGCGACAATGTAATTATTTTCACAGACATGATTTATGATCAATTTATTGCAACAATTGAATTAAACAAAGTTCCTTCTCATTTAGCAGGCAGACGATTTGCAGATATCAGACTTGAGAGTAATTATGGAATTAAAGTTTTAATTTGCGGCAAGAAAGATATTGGAATGACAGCAAAGATCGACGAAGATTATGTGTTTAGTGATGGATTATATTTACAAGTAATGGGACCAGCAAAAGCAATCAAAACTGTTTTTGCAGCGGATCCAGAAATAAAAGATTAAACGTAATGTTTAATCTTTCTTATTTTACTTATTATATTTTTCATCTGTTGAATTAATTGTGAAGTTTTCTTCAGTAGGAGTTTTATTCTTATTAGTCATATTACTTAGATCAATTGCGTCATGATCTGTGATAGAATCTGAACGTTTGCGTTCTGATGCTGCTTCGAAAAACATCTTATCTGCTTCTTGAATAATTTGTAATTTAGTTTTCATGTTCGGTACCTCGATTTTCTTCATATAATAAATTGTTCTTTTATATATTATATTTCTGGTCCAAAAGGTCTAACTAGTTAGGCAAACTTTATTATTTAATAAAGTTTTGAGGAGTGATTATATGGACCAAATTTTTGATATTGATTCTTTAGCAGCTAGTGAGGATTTATTCATTAGGGCGAAGGAGTCATTACAAAACGAGATCATCACTGATTTCTCATCTAGAAAATTAAATGCCACTTTAATTTTAAATGGAGAGAAATATACGATGTCTCGTGGTAAGGTTTTAATCAATCTCATGTTACTAGAATTCTTCGTTGAACGTGGAATAAGTATTGAAAAAGAGGATCTTTATTTTGCAGACGTCTTCAATGCAGAAACAATTAAAGATTACACTAATCATTATCTTACACGTTTTGCAGGAACTAATAACAATGACTTTGATGCCTTCCGAAAATCAGTTGCAGATGTTTTGAATCGTCTTTCAGATATTTCAGGACAATTGAATGTTCTGGCTGGAAACACAATTTCATTAGCAGACTTCGTAGAGTTGATAGCTACTAATGAAACAGCACGACATTTATTTAGACCAGAAATTCCTTATGGACTTCAATTTAATGAAATTGAAAGTTTGTTTTCAGAACTAGGTGACAAATTAATGAAGTTCTTCACAGAACACAAGAACAGTGAATTATATCCATATTGCGCATCAGGAACAGGAATTAATAAGAAGCAATTCACACAAATGGCTGGATTTGTTGGATTGAAGCCTGATATGCATGGGGGAGTAATTCCAGTTGTCAATACAGACAACTTTTTATATGGTTTAACTTCCTTACAGAACTATTACATCAACTGTATGGGAACTAGAAAAGCATTATGTACAAACTTTACGTATGTACGTAAGAGTGGTTATCTAACAAGAAAGCTTTCTCTAGCGATGGTAGATGTTCAAGTAAATCCAGATTATTTGGATTGTGGCACCGAGCATTTTGTCCTATATAGAATTGAAAATAAAAAGAAGTTAAACTCTATTATTGGCCGTCATTATTATGATGTAGATGAGGGCGGCGCAAAAATTAACGATGAATTGAAAACGATTACTCCGTTTGATATTCATCTTATTGGAAAGACGATTGGACTTCGTTCTCCTATTACTTGTAAGAAAGAGAATGGAATTTGTGCTACATGTTACGGACGAGCATTAGCAGAAAAGAATCGTCATATAAACTGTGGATTAAATGCAGTTTATTTAATTACTGATATTCTTACACAACGATTATTATCAGCAAAGCACTTGTTATCAACAAATACTTCAAAGATAAATTTTGGCGAAGATTTCATGGATGCATTTACTGTGAATCTAGACAAGATTTATTTCAATGATCTTACAGACTCAATCATAGAATTTGAATGTCCAACCTCTGATGACTATGATGAGTCTATGGATGCTTATTTGATTCCAAAGATTTGGATTGTTGATCCAGATTCTAAGAGATCGGTTGAGTATATTCCACCAGTTGATCTTTATTTAAATCCAAAAGTAAATTTAGATCATGATGAGAATGAAAAAATCACCGTTTCATCTAGATCATTTGGTGATTATGTGTTTGAATATGTAGTAAAGAATAACGAATTAACAAAATCTCTTGAGAATATCATTTCTCTAATTGAATCTGCGAGCCATTTAGGAATTACAGATTATTCAGAATTTGTTAATACATTTGATGACTTATTAATTGAAAATGGAATGGGCGGAATTCGTTCAGTACATGCAGAATTAATAAGTTCTATTTTAATCAGAAATGCAGAAACTAATGAACCACTAGATTTCACTAAGAGCATGATTGATGAATACAAAATCATTCGTGTATCTAAAGCCGTTATGAATGGTCCATTATCTAAATCTCTAGCATTTGAAAGATTAAACGATCAGTTCAGTGATCTTTCAACTTATGAGAAAGACGAAAAGAGTTATTTTGATTACCTTTATAAATAAAGGAATTATTTTAAAAAATAATGCTGACAACAATTTATTATAAGGAGAAATTAAAATGACCTCATCGGAGAAAAATATTTTATCTGAAAGTTTAATGACTGAACTATGTTTGTTTATACGTTCGAAAACAAACGAAGAAGTTGATCTTTTAAAAGTTTATCACAAGGATGGCAGAGCTAATTCTGCTATCCTTGAAAGTGTTATAATTGATGTTGTGTTAGAATGGGCAAAACAATCTTTCTTAATTAAAGCACTTAGTTTAGAAATTTATGTACCAGAAGACAGACATTGTTATGACGTGATGATCCGCTCGAAGAATTCCACGAGCATTATAATCCCAATAAATATTAAAATATCTAATATTGCTAAAAAGGGAAGCGATAATCTTGGAATAGATTCAGCAATAACATTTATAGCGGGAGGAAAGGAAACGAAAACTCGACGTCATGATAAAGACAGTATCCTTGATGAAATCGATGCAATACAAGAGCTAGGTTTAGATCCGCTTGATTATTATTATCTGGTTGTTGATAAAAACCCAGATGAAAATAATCACGTTGTAGCATATCCGTTTTCAATACTCACTATTACAAACATTATAGCAAACGGAGCGGCATCAAATGGAATACAAGCTTGTTGGTGGAAGAACGCTTGCGAACCACGAACAAGTTTAGTTTATCCAAATGAATTCTTGTGGGAGCTTGATGATTTATTAAATATGAAACATCGAGAGTATAGAAGTTATGAAGATTCAATCAATTTGATACTGAATGTAAAAGACGAAGTTTTATCAAAGAAGATTGAAGCTTGTGAAAAGGAACGTTTAATAAATTCCAAACTAAAGTCTATGTCTCATGGAAAATATCTTGGAGATAGGCCGAGAATCGAAGGTGAGCTTGGTGATCGAAGTTAGTAGAAATTCAATAATAATTAGAAATGTTGATTTCTCATCTGAGAGTTATACTAAATTCACCAAATCTTTATCGGTTTGGAATCCAGCGCAATTCAAATATGAGTCAAGTGTTATAAATATTGTCGATAACGATATTTACGTACCGGCAAGTATTGGAATTAAATATGTTGCAGCGTACTTCCCAACTAAAGAAGTAATTTATTCAAATAAATGCGCAGCAACAAAACCTTTAAACTTCATAATGCGAAGTACCCCCAAAGACGACATTCAGAGAGAAGCAATTAAATTTATAACCAAAATGAAGAACGATGACAAGAATCGAAGTAGATTTTTATCACTCAAACCAAATTCTGGAAAGACTTACATTTCTATTGTAATGATTAGCTTATTCAAAGTCAAAGCGATGATCATCGTTGATAAAGAATCGCTAGCAGAGCAATGGAAATTAAGACTTACTCAACATAGTACGTTAGAAGAGAGCAGAATCAAAATTTTATCTGGACAAAAGCAAATAGAAGATGCTGTGGCGAATCCAGATAACTATGACGTTTATATTGCAATGCATGCAACGTTGAATAATGTATTAAAGAAAGACAAAAATGGATTGAACGAATTGAATAACAAACTTGGAATAGGGTTTCGAATATTCGACGAAGCTCATTTGAATTTCAAGAATATTTGTGCGATTAATTCACTTTCTAATGTAGAATATACGTTATATCTAACCGCCACACCAAGTAGAAGCGGATTTCGAGAGAATACTTTATATGGAAAAGTATTCCACGACGTCCCTTACTACAATGGTCTTTTAACAGACCCAACTTTAAAGAAGCGTTATATAAACTGTATTTTGTACAAGTTTTCATCTCAACCAGATGAGAAAACTAAAATGGCCTGCAAAACTAAACAAGGTTTTTCAGTTCCACTTTGGGCAAGATATTTAGAGACTGAGAAATATGACTCTCTATTTAATTGTATTAAAGAAATATTTGAAAACTTTAAATTAAAAGAATATAATTTAAAAATTGCTATTGTTTTACCGACTATTAATTTAATTAATAAAGTCAAAGATGATTTAGATGAATACCTCGGCGAATCTTGTGGAGTATTTGTTGGAGGGCTTAGTAAGGAAGAACAGGATGCTGCTCTGAATTCTAAAATCTTCATAACCAATCCAAAAGTATTTGGAGAAGGAATCGACGTCCAGGATTTAGAAGTTTTAATCAACTTTGTTCCATTTACTTCTCAAGGAAGATTGGAACAATTGATTGGACGAATCCGTTACGGAGATAACAAAGCTCACGTGTATATTGATGTTACTGACACTGGCTTTCCAAAATGCCGAACTCAATTATATACACGTAAGAAATACTTCCAAAATGAAGCATGGTACATCAAATCAATTCAAGAAAAATAACGAAAATTTAACATTAATATAATATTGAAAGGAAATTTAATTATGAATTCATTACAACTTAATCTTTTTGAAAGCACAAATGCAAACTTTAGACTTTCTGTAAATGGAATGTTCTCTAAGAAGAATCCAACTACAAATGCAGATTTCCCACTTATTAGAGTATCACAAAACGGAAACGCAACTTGCGCTCCTAACGTGTTCTTAGTATTTACTTACATGACTGACTCATTCGAAACTACAAAGTCAGTTTATACTTCTAATCCTCATATGAGCAGAATTAGAACTGCAATGAGCTTTATTTATAATGCACTTGGCGATAAGGACACATTCATTAATAATAATGGTGTATTAATTGTCAATGACAAGTACAGAGAGCCACAAATTATTGCTAACATTGGCAAAAAGAATGCGTGGATTTCTTTACGAATCACAGCAGATTCTTTATTAGATCCAAATAACAATCAAATGCCAGCAATTGAATTAGCTTTATCAGAAAGCCAATCAACATGCATTTTAACGTTAGATGAATTCTACACGTTATATGAAATCATCGAGCATATTTCATTACCAGAAATGGCATTGATTATGTCAGTTGCTGAACTAAATGATCAAGGTCGTCGTCCAGCTGCTCCACAACAAAATTATAATAATTATGGTGGCAACTATGGCGGTTATAATAGACAAGCTCAACAACCTCGTCAATATCAACCACGACAATATGCCGCACCAAATCAATATGGCGCAACTACTACCGGAGCTAATAATTACACAAATACTCCAGCATCAACAACATCTCAAGCGCAATATACTCATCAAAATACTTACGCAACAGGAAATTGGATGCCTCATTCAGCAGCAAACCAAACTCCAGCACAGGATGCACTTGCTCCTGAAGTGACTCCATACAATTTCATGAATAACACTCCTTCTACGCCTATATCTAGAAGCGAAAACTTCCCTCCTAAAGGTGGATTACAACCAAGATCAGGTTCTTTAATGGGAAATACTAATGCAATTGAAAGCATTCCAACTGAAGATCTTGATTTAGGCGATGAAGGTCTTGAAGATCTATTCTCAAAAGGTTCTAATTAATCTAGGGTGGTGATCTGAATGGCAGTATTACCTGACGATTTATCAAACGAACTAGATGATATTATAAATGCAGCAGCAGAAGCAGCAGATTCTGCAAAAATAATCCGAAAAACTAAAGTAGAGAAAAAGGAAAAAGAATCAGGTGAAGAAAGATTCATAAGAATTGAACCGAGTGAAGATTCTACTCCACTTAAGTCAGCAATAGTAGATTATATTAATAAGCGTAATTATACTTATGCTGACTTTAAAGAGTTCTGTGCTCAATGTTACGGCGATGAGAAATCTGGTATGCATAAAGCATACAACACAATGCAAGGTTTAATGAAACGTAAGTCATTGACCGACAAATCATTAACTTTGTTAATTGATTTCTTACAGATCAATGTTCTATTAGTTCCTAGAACTGAAGACGTTGTAACTGCAACTGCAGAAGAATTAGTTCAGAAATTAAAGTTTTGCCCTGAGCGTCTTGATGATACGTTACATTACATTATAGACGAGATGGAAAAACTTAAAAAAGAAAAAGCTGATGAAAATAATACAGAGAAAAGTGAAGATGAATAATCTTCACTCTCTCTTTTAATGGTGGCATATGAATAATCTTACAGAAGTTGAATTAAAACAGCAAAAGCAAGAAGAAAAAGAAAGAAAAGCTCAAGAGAAAGCAGCAGCTAAAGCTGCAAAAGAATTAGAAAAGCAAAAAAAAGAAGAAGAGAAGAATAGAATAAACATGCTAATGAGTGTGACGGATTTCTTTAAGAATATCTACGATCATATTTCACTTGCATTAACTACATCTGTAACGCATGTTTATTTCCAAGTTAGAGATAATGAAGAAAAAGAAAAGACTTTGTTTCTCATGTATGATACATTTGAATTCTCCATGGTGTATTTAGTCATTAACGGTTTTGAAGGGAATGTATTCTACGATTGGATAATGGAGAATTATGCTTCATTTAGCATGTCAATTTCAGATATTGATATTATCAGAAAATTTAGTAAATCGCTTGGAAAGGGAACCGGAACAAAATATATTCCTGACGAGATTTCCGGAGATGAGAACGTTTTCAAACTAAAATACATAACATATGAGAATGGTGAAAAGAAATCTGTTAGAACAATTAGAATTACTAAAGGAACCAGAGATTATTCTAATAGATATCAAGCATTCGTGCCAGCAAAATTCTATGAATCTTGGAATGACGTGAAGTGGTTACTAGATGATCCTATTCTTAGAATCTATGTAGATGATAATAATAAGATCGGCAAGACTCCAACAAATAATAAATTATTAGAACTAGCTAAGAAAGATATTTTAATTGCGCAAAAAGTTGAAGCCGAATATGGATTTTTCATAACAAATCCAACACCAAAAGGTTTGAGATATATCATGCTTGTAAGCGCATCGGCGGACGATAAAGTTACTGCGATGCAGGTTATGAAAGCAATCACATATAATAAAAAAGAAGAGAACTAGAGAAATCTAGTTCTTTTTTTATTTTTTTTTGGAAAAATTTCTATGATCCTGCAAAATCTTATTTTAGCAAAAAAAAGAGAGCTAAACAGCTGCTCTCTTATTTTTAACGATTTCATCTAGATCATCATATATCTCATCTATAGAAGGAAGTATAAAGAACTTCTCTCCTAATGAGGACCAATTCTGACTGATTAGTTCATCTGTGAATGTTGTGCCGAGATCGTTAGTCTCTCCAGCATTATTCTCAGCATCACTGATATCGTCATCGTCATTAGTTTCACCAGAATCATCGTCTTTGTCTGAAAGTGTAAATAGACCGTAATAGTCATATTTCTCCTTCAAACGTGCCTTTAACATATCATCTCGTAAGAAGAATTTTCCAACTTCTGTAGAAGAATCTAGATTAAATGCCCTTATTATTGACGGATATAATGAAGACAAGTCTTGATCCATTAAATTCTTAAATACGTGCATAGATAATTCGTCGTCAAATAATTGCTCACCACAATGATCATTTAACATTGGGTTAGAAACTACCGCACCAAATTTATCTTTCTTTTCAAAAAGCTCTGAATAATTCTCGTCAGGTTCTACTGCTTTTTGTTCTCCAAGATACATCTGCTTAAACATGTCTGGGGCACTTTTATCTCTAGAAGCATAAACCTGATTTTTGTTACAATTCATTACATGATGCTCCATTCGAGAATAAGCATTGACGAAATTTGCTAAAGAAGTTGATTTAACAAACACCTTTTCTTTTCTTGTATTTGTTACTTCAGATAGACGTTGAAGAGTATCAATATCTAGATTTACTTCCTCTAACAAATGAAGCAATAAAACATCTCGAACGTTATATTCATAGAAGTGTGCAAAATTTACCCACGCTTGATTCTTGATATCTTCTCCACGCTCAAATTCTCGCTTATGCTTATGAAGAACTAATTCAGAAATAAAGTCAAGCTTATAGGAATCTTTTTTACCCTCGGATGCATGCACCAAAGAAAAATAGTACTCACTATCGTACCAGTTTATGCCGTCAAGTACGTTAAAGAAATCTATTCTCTTTCCTATCTGGTCATTTTTCTTGGCATTATACTTTGCATACGCAGGGAATCGGTGTCCGTCTATTTCTCTATATTTCTCATCACAAACAACGTCGTACATCATTTTTGTTGCCATTTGCATTACGCTTACACCATGCTCTTTGGCTGCTGCTTTTGTCATTTGCTTCTTAGAATATAATTGAACTAAGCGATTCATCATTGTAATTGCATCGAAGCACTCGTTCCATGCTGCTAGATAATCTGGATCTACTTCATGGCATTTCTTGAAAAATGCTTCAATACATTCCTCTTCACTCTGATAGAAAAATACTTTGCTATCGACAATATTCGGATCATCTTCTTTATGAATTTTCTCCAAAACAGTTGCACGATATTTTTCTAAATTACTTTTGAATTCCATCAAAGATGCATTTGCTCTATTTTCAACAACGAATGAATAGATCATCATCGTTTTAGCATCGATTAATGTAATAATATTTATTGGACAAGGTGCGATGTTTTCCTCCGGGAACCCAACATATCCAACTGTTCCATCGAGATTCTTTTTGAAACCATCTGGCATCAAATCAACCTCGATATCAAAATAGCACTTGTGAATTTTATATTCAGGATCTGCTTTGAATTCTTGTTGGAATTGATAAATTATTCGATCAGATAGATTCATATCAGCATCATAAACTAACTTATGACGGAATAAATTCTTCATCTCGTAACAGTTTGCACCTTTAGTCAATAATAGATTGTCATAATAAGCTGTCGCTCCAGTTCTAATTGCAATATCCCTAAATAGTTGGTCAGATGGCACTTCAATTTTATCAACTTTATCTTCTGAGATATAAAGCGGTGGCGCATATGCCTCTGGAGAGTTCTTATCTTTTAAAATGTAATATGGAACTATTGGTCTGTAATAAAGTTTAACTTTCTTATTACAATCTTTATCGCGATACCAAACGATCACAAAGTCATGCTCTTGTCCTGACTCTGTTTTAATCTTACCTTGGTATGTCTTGATAACTGTTCCAACTTCTCTTTTGTCTTCTTCATTAATACTCAATTCTCATCATTCCTTTGTATATAATAAATTGTTGAGAGCATTATTTTAAAAAATAATGCTCTTTAATTTATTAATGATCTTTTAACATGTCGTCGTTCTTAACCTTTACCAGATAAGTATCTAAAGATTTCACTGGTATAACAGTTCGTCCGCCAACAGGAATATTTGCAAGGGATTCAATCGCTCCTTGCATACCAGCATCAATTTCATCGGCATAAGCGATTAATACTGCCTCTAAAGTTGCTGGTGTAGATGGAGATCCGTGTTCTAATGTCTTATGGTGCGAACTTATATAAGAAATAAGTTGAATTACAATTGGATCCGTCACGGAAAGCCCCATGTCTGTAATAACTGAGGTTAAGATTGCAATTCCATAAGGGATGTGCCCCGTGAATTCTCCCTCATCACTGATTTCTCCATCGTTAGTGTATTCGATTACTTTCCCACAGTCATGAATCGCATATCCCGCAATTAACATTTCTAGAGAAACATAATCTTTGTAAATTTTGTATAGAGAATAGCAGATTCTTAGTCCGCCTAAAATGTGCAAGCCTAATCCACCAGGAAATCCATGATGACATTTCTTAGCAGCAGGTTTTACAAACATATCCGGCATATTTAAAATTCTTGTTACAATCTCTTTTAAAGTTGTATTTTCGATACAGCGATCAACAATCTCAAATACTTGATTTTTGATTTCCTCCTGATCTACTGAGATCTTTCCCACTTTTTTTGCGCTTATTTTATCAGTCTTAAATCCACTCATAACAGTTAAATTTAATTCATTGTTATAAACGTTTGCTTTTGCTTTAAAAGTATAAACATTCATGTCATTAACCGCTAATGCTAAAATTGGCTGAAGACTGTAATCCCAAGTACAAGCGCTTATTAGTTCTCCAGATTCTTCCAACTTTATTGTGAATTTAGTTGGTCGCTTCAGCTCTGGATTGCACTGCATTGTTATTTCAATTACTGACGCATCGACTTCAAAAACTGTTTTCAAATCAGTTCTATCTATCTCTGCAACGCTTTTAATTTTATTCATTGTGTTCCTTTCTTATATTCATATTTAACCTTCCCTTATTTATTAATTTAGTAAAAGATAATTAGACTAATTTCTTAGTCTAATCATCTTATTTACTTAATATATTGTCGATTTCTGAATCTAAATCAGTATCTTCAAGTAATAGAGAATTCAAATTCTCTTCTTGTTCTTTTGCTTTTTTCATTTGTGCTGATACTAGATCTGCAATAGCTGAGACCATATCTTCTCCACTATTATCATCTGGAACTTCCTTGATAGCTAGATCTAGGATCTCTTTTTTGATCTTGAACTTAGTATCTGCCAATTGTTTAATTTGGCCAATTAATTCCTTTTCATTGGCCGTATGCTCTGCTAATTGCATCTGAGTACCTTTAGTTGTTACAGAATATTGAGATAATTCGTCAATTTTCCTCTCAGTATTGGCTGCAATTTTATTTGCTTTCTCTAAGCAATTATCTACTAGATCCATGACATCTTTATAATATTCAGCATAAGACTCAATAGAGCCCTTTAATTCATCCATTTTCTTTGCCACATTATCACCTACATAATAAATTGTTCGATGATAATTATTCTGAATAATTAAAAATGATTGTTTTATTCTCCATATAGTCTGCACTACTCAACTTAGATTCTGAACCGGGTAACGCGATGATGTCCATAGGTGCTGAGTCGAATGCGTCATTATGTGAAATAATAAACACTTGCTCAATTCCTAGTTTCTTAATTTGTGTGTCAATAATATTCAAGAATGCTGCTCGATTCTCAGTGTCCAATGGGCCATCAATCTCATCAAGAGCTAGAACATTGAATCCTGTGATAGATTGCTCAATTAGTGCTAAACTAATTGAGATTGTTGTTAAAGCCATTTCTCCAGATGAAGCATTCTTAATATCTGGTTTTACAGTGTCGCCTGTTCTTACTTGAATGAAGAATTCCTTAGGGCCGGATTCAAAGTGAATCTCAAACTTTCCATTAAATGCAATATTCAATAGTTCGTTTGCAATCACTTCGGTCTTTCCTAAATATGCTTGAACATAGATAAGTGGAATTCCTGCCTTTGGATCAAGAGACCCTTTAATACAATTTAGAACAGCATAAGAATTTGATAATTCTTCTTCTTTCTTATGCAGATCAATTAAAGTTCTAATTGCAATTTCATCATCTTGAATTACTTTTGCAAGTCGAGTAATATCGTTTTTATTTTTAGAAATTAATTGAAGCAAATTATTTCTGGCAGAAACATTCTTAATTTTGTCATTAGAAATAGTTTCATATTTAGTAATAATTGCCGAACTCTCATCGATTGATTTAGATAGCTCAATATTTCTTGCAATTAGTCGATTAAATTCTGCTAGACAAGAAATATAAGCGTTGGCTTTATCAATCTCACCTTTTAATTTATTCGATTCTTCAGACTTTATCTGGTACTGAATTGTATTCTTAGATAGATCATCGCTATATTTAGAAATGTCTTCTTTATAATGATTAATGATTGATTCCGTATTTGCTAAATTAGATAAAGTGCTGCTGTCTTTTTCTAACTGAGCCGATAGTTTTAAATGCTCATTGAAATTGCTCATATATGATTCATAGTTTAATTTCATTTCATTATGAATTGCTTTTAATTCATTCAATGGACGATCAATTAAATCTGAGACAGATCCATATTTTTCACATTGAAATTTGTAAATGATATTAGCGGCTGGATTTAAGGATTTATAATAAGTAGATGTTGTTCTATATAAATTTATAATCTCGTCAATTTTATCAGCATTATTCATTAATTCATTAATATTGTTACTAATTGCCTCTATTTCAGATTCCAATAAAGATATTTCCTCTGGCAGATTCTTATATTGAAGCGCATCTGCAATGAATGGGCATGTGTCTATTTTACATTCATGTGGGCGTTTCTTCAAAATATCAAGCTTTCCAAGATTTGCATGCTTGAAATTTACATCTTTAAGTTTCTCTAATTTTAGATTATTCTTATTTTGAATATCGGCTCTAGAGTCCTGTTTTACTTGTGTAATAATCTTAGGTGCAGCTTTCTTAAAGAATAACTTTAAATTCTTAATGTTAGAATCGATTATACTCTCTTCATTTAATGTTCTAAAGTTTTGAATTAAGAATGTCATGAATGAATTATACTCATTAAAATATAGTGGAAGATTATTTCTATCTTCATCGCTCTTAATAAGATTTGAGATTTCATTCCGCTCTAGACTCTTAAGAAGTTCTTCAAGTCTAGTTTTAGAATTCTCAACAGATTGACTTAGTTCTTCAATATTTACATTTCCATTTGTTTTGATTCCATTTAGACGATATTCTGTCTTAATCTTATCATTTGTAATTTCAACAATTTTATTTGAAAGAGTTTGAACTTCATTATTTAACGTTGCTAATGAAATATTCTTCTCAATTAAGTTATTCTTCAACTCATTAACTTTTGTTAAATCTTCTTTGAAGTTTGCGTTATTTATTTGTGCTCTTTCAATATTTTGGATTGTAGCAATATTAGAATTTTTCTCATTAATTTGTTGAACATTTGCATTCTTTATTTCAATATAATTGATTTTATTGAGTTCTTCATTTCCTCTATTGATTTCATTCTCTAGAACAGCCGCTTGAGAGGAATAATCAATTACTTCAGCACTCAATTTCTCATGCTCTTTCTTATTAGCTTCTAACCTCGCTTCGATAATATTTTGATCGTCATAAGATTTCAAATCTTTGGCTAATGACTTCAATTTATCAGAGTCAAGTTTGAACTTGTTAGAAACGATGTCATATTTCTCAAGATACTTATCAACATCTTGAACGAATGTTGAAATATATTTCTTTCGGTCAGTAGCTGGAAACTTAACGAAGCTCTCGGTGTTTGCTCCGATTTTTCCTATATTGAAATATTCTTTAGTGATTCCTAACTCTTGTCTAATGATTTCCTCAAATTGTCTGATTCTTCCACCAGAATTTAATTCGAGTCCATCTTTCTCCAGATAGGATCCACCATTCTTTCCATAGTAATGACGAATTTTATACATCGAACCATTACATTCGATATCAATTTCTTTAAGTCCATCATCACCATAAGTCAATTCCTTTCGATCATCAAATGACTCTTTAAAGGGTTGAAGTGAAGATAAAATCGTTGATTTTCCAGATCCATTCCTACCAGGGATCATAATGAACTTGTGCCCATTATCTGGAAAATTGATCTCAATTTCATCTTTGCCCATGCCATCTCTGATGCCTATAAAATTGACTAACTTTAAACGTGTTATTTTCATTTTATTTTCCTTTCTTTTATTTTGCAGTATACCGTGCTAATACTGCTGGGTAATAATATATAAATAGACAAAAAAATAGCCACATGGGCTATTCTTTGATTAAACTCGATCTTCGGGTCTTACTAGATCTGCCAATGCTGCAGATCTGACATCCTTAAAGAATAATTGATTTAGTTGATTTCTAGGCATCCACGCTATTCCAAGTGGCTTCGTGATTTCTTCAACGACATTTCCGTTTTCATCAACGCCTGCTCTAACTACAAAGTCGATTCCAAACTCGACTTTAACAACTTCACATTTTAAAATCTTGTGAATATACTTATCGTTGTAGTAATGTCTAACCAAATAGACATAATCTCCTACTTTAATTGAATCGACTTCATTGTCGATTACTTCATTGTTATTATTTTCTTTCTCGCTCATTTTTATTTCCTCTCATTTCTTAATTATTATGTTTTAATAAATATTCGTTTGAAACGTTCTTGAAAGAAAGTTTCTCGTCGAATTCGGATCTATAAACAAAACCTTCACGTAAGACCTCATTATTTATTACGGATGGACCAGTTGCATGTGTTTTAAACTCCTCCATTGTATCTGGCATTGAATAAAGCACATTAACAATAGGAACCCAATCAATTCCATATTTGCGAACGATCTCGTTAGCTTTAATAGAATTAAACCTTGTAAATTTGTATTCTTTTCCTTCTCTGTGGCCAACCTTTAAATTATATCCTGCAAATCTAATTTCATCTTTAGGCAACTTGTAAGGATTTCCTTGAATTCCGTCGCCATAAGTTTCACCTTGCAGAATAATTAAGTCGGTATGTAATTCCTTTGCTAATTCTTTTAGTTTATTCTCGATGTCATATTTCTTGGCAATCTCTGAATAAACATCCGTGTCGAAGAAGCATATTGCATCTTCTCCTTTTTTATTCATTCTGACATTTCTTGAGCAGATAATAAAATCGTATTTTGTATGACGCTTATTATAAAACTCAATTGCAAATGTCGTTGATGTTCCATCAATCTTTTCAGTTTCGATTAAAGGAAGCTTATAACCTAGAATCCATGGCATGTTTTCAATTCGAGTTTCATCTGTTTTCTGAATCCATGCTGGAAATGCTTTCTCCTTTAATATGCGTTTAGCTTCTCTATTGATGAAATACTTCTTCAATCTAGGATGCTTTAAAACAAAGTTTCTGAACCATTTGAATCTAAACTTTGGTAAAGCGTTTCGATCAATCATTCTTTGCTTTCTTAAGAAGGCTTCCTCTTGTGTAATGATCTTACTGATTCTTAATTCCTTAGTTACGTCATCGC
This sequence comes from Waltera intestinalis, assembly GCA_963595075.1. Lineage (GTDB taxonomy): Bacteria > Bacillota_I > Bacilli_A > Erysipelotrichales > Erysipelotrichaceae > Holdemanella. Next base: position 22,656 of record CAVBGZ010000009.1, on the reverse strand, counting down.
CGATATTTTTATCTGCTAATTCTGGAAAGCTAGATAAAGGCAATGCAATTCCTTGAGATATTACATTAAATTTGTTAAATTTAATAGTTTTGATTTTGTACTTTCTTTTAGACAAGAACGCAAATCTAATATCATCTTCAGGAACTTTTGAATCGATTTCAATATATACGCATTTATCTCCTTCTTTGAATTCATCTTTCACTGCAATTAAATTCCAGCCTAGAACTTTGATCTTTACAATATTATCGGCTCCGGGAATTGATTTAACACTGGCAACTTTTTCGATGTGTGCTAGCGCTCGTGATTCATCTACTTCAATTAATTGATTCTCCATATTATTTCCTTTCTATAAATAATAAATAAAGAAAGAAGCAATTTACTGCTTCCTTTTAATTAACTTTAATCTTATTATAACGCTCTACATTAAGAACGCTTAACATATATTCTTCAGGTGTTAAATTTGCACCTGAAACTAAACTTTTAAATACTGAAGTGCTAGCGCCAGACGCTAACTGAACTCCCTTAGTATCAAATGATGCATGAAATACATTCTGATGAGAATTAACATTCCAGAATACAACGTTTGGAAGATCATATCCTGCTTGTTCATATTTAATCTTCATGGTATCGTAGAATCCAGTTCCTGTTGTGCATACGTTGAATTCCATATCACTAATGATGATTAATGATTTAGGCATGTCTTCCTTTGGTACGTTGCGAGAAGTTGCGGTGTATAGAATCTTATCTAGTGCAGCTTCAATATTTGTGCTAGATCCCCAATCTCCTGACATAACATCTTTTACTTTACTACAAAGTGAAGTATTTTCAGATAGTGTTACAAACTGAGGTTTTTCAGAGAAAGTCATATACACGTTATGAAATTCTCCTTTATTTCGTTCTGCGAAATAAATTGCAAGACCCACAGATGCTGACATTGGAAGGTAGTTATTACACTCCATCGAACCACTTACGTCTGCAACCACTAAAGAATTACCATCTTTAACATAATTAGGAAGATTCTTCCATTGCAATTCAATTGTTTGGTCTCCTTGCTCGCTATAATGTTTAATATACGGCTTTACTAGATCGTACGGATAAAGAACAGCCGAATTAATCTTAGCATTTCCTTTTGAAACAGCATTTAAGTATGCTTCATATCGTTCTGGATCATTTCTATCGAAAGCATTGGAATAAACGTGCATTGCCTTTGATGGAACCTTGCTGTAATCAATATCTTCATAAGAAGATATTCTTAAGTGATTCTCAACAATATCAATTTTCTTACGTAATAATACTAGAGCATGACGATAATCTTTATAAGATAAACCAAATGCTTTTGCGGTCTTGCGTGCTAATCTTCTCGATTCAGAATTACTAGCGCTTAAAGACTTCAACCACTTTCCAATTAAAGAAACCTGTTTATTCTCCTTTGCATCTTCAAGATCAGCTAAAGTTTGATCTTTCATAATCTTCCACATATCGTCTTCTAGAGGAGTTCCCTCTAATGCATATAAATAATCCCAGCGCGAATATTCTGGAATTAGATTGATATTTAATTTTAATGTTTCAGGATCATAGAAAGCTAAGTGCTTTAAGATATTCTTAAAAATTTTTCTCTCTCCAAGTCCTTCTCGGATATCTGCAGCATAAAATAAGCATTTTAATGCTAAAAGTTTATCTTGATCATATGCTTTATCGAACAATTCGATAACTTCAGAATTGCTTCTCATTCTAACTGCTCCGATTACTGCAAATAAATCAACTAAATGATTTAAAGTGCTCTTTTGTGCGATGCAACCATTTTCAGTGTATGTTTCATTTTCGACTTCCTTGGCTGCTATTACAAATTTATTTTCATTGCAACTCATTTAAATTCCTCTTTTCTTAAATTATTTTCCCAGATAAAAAAACAAATCAATTAGCCAAAGTACGAATATTTATTTGGAGGTATTATAATAAGTATAAATAATTCTGCTGGATGTACTTTTATTTTATTGATTTGCTTTTTATGAGGAGGGGGTTACAGGGGTTATCGGGGGGTTATATAACCTCCGACCCATCTGATGAGCTACACATGCTTTATCCTGTAATAATTTTAAACAATGCACTATAAAATAGGATAAAACTTGCACTCATGTCCCTATAAATGTACCTTTACTATTTGTAAGGTAGTTTTTTAAAATAAATAAAGATTTAATATATTTTGCTGTTAGTGCATTTAATTATTTAGATCAACGTACTATTTTTTAAATTACTATTATTTTTAGTTGATTTTTTTAGTTGCTGTATGTACGTTTAAATTTCTATATAATATATTGTTCTGAGCATTATTTTTTATTAAAATATAATTGCTTCATTCCTTAGATTTCTTATCTAGATATTCCTTTAAGGCTTCACATTGCACTGGAGTATAATCCCAACGCTCCATTGACACGCATAAAGAGCGCTCTGTTTTCGTTGCAAATTCTGGATTGTCATGAACATGTCCAAATATGTTGAAATATGGCATATCCTTTGAAACGAACATTGGAGCATGAGAAAGAATGAAGAAATCTTGAATTATCACAGGGTACTTAGAAACATAACTTACATTAGGCAATGACTGATAAAAACTCATCGGCCAATGATCGTGATTTCCAAGAACAATTTTTATATTTCCGTGCAATTTTTCAATAAGTGATTTTGCTTCATCTTTTGTACAGTTTAATGCTATATCTCCTAACAACCAAACAACATCATCTTTTTGTATTACTGAATTCCATCGTTTCACAATATAATTATTCATTTCTTTTGCATTCTCAAATGGACGATGACAATATTTGATTATGTTCTCGTGAAAGAAATGTGGATCAGCAGTAAAATAAATTTTACCGGCCATTATTCTTCACTACTTTTACATGCTAGAGCGATCTCAAGCATATTATTTGCATACCACTTGTCTATTTTTTTATGAATATTATACGAGTTTTTTACTTTTTCTTGAATATATTCGATAGACTCGTTGAAGATTAGTTCCCTAACATTATCTTTTAATTTTACGTTCATATTTTTCATTTTCTTCCTTTTCATTAAAATTTATTCTCTTACATATACGTCAAGTAACTTATTAACAAAAGTTTCTAGACGTGGAGCAGCATAATCCTCCATTGGACCGAGAACAGTGAATACAATATTCTTAGCATTCGCAAAGTTTAAACTAGTTAAACCAAGAATAGACTTAGCATCAACAGCAGTTCCATCATTAATTTTGACGGAAATATCTTCTGATGTAAATTCTTGTGTTTTCTCGATTAGTGCTGTAACAAATCCTAAAATACTTGGAACACAATTCTTGGGTACCTCTACTTCAATTGTTTTCATTTTATAACTTCCTTTCTTTCTTTTATTTGGCAGGCGCTGCAAGATTCGAACTCGCTTCTTTGGTTTTGGAGACCAATATTCTACCGATTGAACTAAGCACCCGTTGGTGGAGCACTCGGGATTCGAACCCGAGTATTGAAATCACTCCAATTTACTTTCTACATGTTTATTCTGTTTGATGGATACTGACATATTTAACTCAAGCAGACAACTATTAAATATTTCAGATTAATTTTAAATTTTCAAGAAAGCATCAAAATTAATAAAATACGCTTCTCTACACTCTAAAATGAAATTACTAGCAGAGCCGAGTACTCTCTGTGTTCATTGCTTAAATTAAATAATTAAGCAGCAATTATTTCAGAACGCTTTACCATTCTGTTCATTAATATGTTTGCGGTTATTTAGACCTCGACGTTTTTAACGGAGACTACTCCGACATGCTTATAAATCTTCATGAGTCCAAGCGAAATCCATAAATGTGCCCCAAATAAAATAAAGAGCTCTAGGCAGAACTCTCTATCAACACATTGAGCAAAGTCCTCGCTGATCAGGCGATTATAAATCTCATTAATCTTTAAATTAGTCTTCGTCTTCTTTTATCATGTCAGCGTCTTTGAGCATAAACATGCTATGGAAGCACCCTCTGATATACTCTAAGGAAGATCCGTCCTTGTATTCAATTTGAAAATTGTAATTGTGCGAGATATCTGATTTCTCATTTTCAACACCACAATTAATATCGACGACTATTAGTGGTTGTTCGTCCGCATCTTCAATCCAAGAATAGTCTATTTCAATCTTATTGATATCCAAATAGACTTCGGAACTTAAACTGCCAAAATCACGTCGCAACTCTTCCAGTAGAGCATTTTTTAACTCTCTTTTTGTAACCATTCTTTTTCCTCTAATAATAAGTTTTAATAACTCTGATAAATTCTGCTTTCAATTGATCGTTGTACCACTTTAGGCTTCTGCTCGTATAATATTTGTTATTCTTATATTCCATCATTGGGTATGATTCAGAACTAAGAACTATATACTGAGAATCGTTTGAATAATAACTCATTGAAATTAAGTATGGATAATACTGAATTAAATCAATCGGATCTTCAAATTTAACGTCTCTTAGATAGACATAGCCTACTTTATTCAAAGCAGCCGCTGATTTAAATTCGCGTCCATAATAAACAAAGACTTTTTTGTCTTTATCATATTTTAATTTATCAGGGTTGTTTAGTCTCTCTATTTCTTTCAAGACTTCTTTTTTGTTTCTAAAGATAAGTGGAGTTTGAATATGAATAATTCCTCCAGTCTTATCTTTAAATTCATTAAAAGCATCGATTTCATTTTCACGATCTGCAAACATGAATATCTGATCGTAAAAATCACATTTTCCAGAGAATTTACTCATCTTCATCAATCCTTTCTTACTTTACTTCTGGCATATTAACATTGCATTCTACGAATGCGTCTGCCATAGCTTCTAATACTTCTAGTAGCTTTCTAATCATGCTCTGACACCACTTTCTAGGTTTTAGAGACTTTTATCTTGTCTAGGTTTTAACGTCTTTTATCGTGACGGCCTAGGAAATATTATTTTGGAGCAACCAGGTTGGATTTTCACCAACATTTACTATCTGAATGATAGTCGTTTTAAAATTAAACTACTGATGCATATCTAAATAAGTACTTCTTATGCACTTTTATAATATATATTTGTGCATTTTTATACTTATTTATAATATATTGTTCTTAGTATTATTTTTTATTAGAATAAAAAGAATAAGCTTTTAACTTATTCTTTTGTGAATTCATATAGAGATACTACGCAGTCTTTACCGACTTTACTTAAACCTCTAATTGGAGTGCCATTTGCTCCAAGAATATTTGACTTAGCATAAATAATTTTTTCAGCTTCATCATTTGCTTGAACTGAGAATAGACCACGGATAAAGATACAGTCACCATCATAGTCAGCACCTAAACTCTTTAAAACAGTATTACCGATTATTGTAGTTCCGATAAATTCATAATAAGCATCTGGATATTTCTTTTCTTTAGTAAAAATTTCGTTCGCAAAATCGAGATCTGGATCACTGCTATCATTACTTGAAAGTTGATATGCCATTGGTAATATATATGGATATTCATTATAATGAGTATATGTATAATTGACATTACGATCGTCCAATCCTGGAATGCCTATGTAAATATCGCGAGTTCTTGAAGTAGATTTAACTAAAACTCTAGCGGGATAAATATTTTTATTATTTGTTACCGGGTGACGTGTAATTAAAACATGTTTATTTTTCACGATATTCATTGCTGAAATATAAAATAAGTCAGCATATGTTATAACACGTACAGTAGAAGGTCTATCTGCTCTTGCATCTGCTTCACTTTTATACTCCCTAAGAATATAGCATCCAACAGATTCTTCACCATTAATATCAGTATATTCGCAAGTAATTGGATAAAAACGTTCAGAACTAGATTTAATAAATCTTGAAATTATTCTTTCAATTTCATTTGAAGTATATTGATTTAAATCAATGTTTTTAATATTTTTCTTATTACCTTCTGCAAACTTATATAATAAATCATTCAAAATTTCCGATAATTCATGCACAAAGAATGGTTTAAATAATCCCACACATGAGATCAGAGTAATTCCTGCATAACCAAATGGAACCGGAGTTCTTTCAGGAGATTTTGAATCTGAAATTAACGGAGCGACAATTACAGTATAAGCGCCATAGTCGATTGTCTTTCCGATTAAGTGACGCTTCAACAAACTGTTCTTAGAGTTTCCTTTGAATTCGCCAGATTTTATATCGAACGACTTACCATTAACTGGTCCCATTGTAACTTTGTAAATCTTAAGAAGTAACTCTTGAATCTTTAGACGAGTTACGTCCCCGAAGATATCAAAAGAGAATCCCATTCGCATAGATCTAGTTGAAGATATTAGATCTTTGTACATTCCATTGAGCTGATCTCCAAGAGATAGTGTATCAGCACGTTCCTCACGATAATATGCCGGAATAACTAACCATTTGCGGACAAAGAATTCTTCTTTCTTTAGATTCTTTAGGAAACGCAATCTAGTTTTCTTATCAATAGAGTCGATTTCATTCTCTTCCAATTCTGTTAGCCAGTTGATTTTCTCGAAATTATCATAAATGAACTGAAGGCCCGAACCTGCACCTGGGGTATTATCTGGGACAACTTTTATTTTTCCATTAGGATCGATGATTGCAGAACGATTACCAGAGACGACATCTTTCAGACTCCCCATTCTAGACGAAAGCATGCCATATACGATTGGATGAAGATAATTTCCTTTTAAATCAATATAAGCATACCTATTTTTCCGATCTTCTTCTGTTGAACCAAAAATTTCATAAGAAAAAAGTCCATCGTCGGTTGGAAGTTTATTTGCTTGCCAGAATATTGGATTTGTTACTTCTTGGCAATGATTTAGTTCTACAAAATCATCTATATTAAACATGTCTATTTTCACAAAGAATCACCTAAATTCTATTTTATTTATAATAGATTGTTCTAATTGTATTTATTTTCATATTTTAATATAATATTTCCATTATCATATATTTTATATTTATTAAATTTAATTTCATTCGGATCGGTTATACTTTCAATAACATAATTACTATCAGTTAAAATTAATTCAAATGGATATTTTCTATTAATTTCAATAAATACTCTATTTATTTTTTCAGTATGTAATAAATTTGTAACTATTTTATTGATTTCATTTAAAATATTACAAGATTTCACTAATAATAAATTAGTTATAAATGCTTCATTATTTTCAATTTTAACATCATAAGTTAATTTAGGCTCATTGATACTATCATAGATTTCAAGAATTGATTTAATGAATTCTTGAAAATATTCTTTGTGATTTATATATTCGTTTTCATAAATAGAAAGAAGCTTTACTCCAAATTCAGAGCATTTTTCTGTTTTATATTTATGAAAATCTGATGGAACAAAATAATCTGAGTGCCAATATTCTCCATTAAATTCTATTCCAAATTTATAGTCTGGAAGATAAATGTCTATTTCTTTTCCATTCAAAATAGTTCTATTAGAGTGCTCCATTTTAATGTCTGGTTTTAAAGTTTTAATATAATTCATTATTTCAGTTTCATAGTGAGACGAGATATGATTTTCAGAAAAATAGTCTCGAATATTTAATGTGTTTGCAATTCGAATCAATCCGGTGTAAGAATAATCAAATAAATCGGCTATGTCATATAAAGTTGGTTTGGTTTCATAAGAGTTTAAAAAATCTATTGCAGATTCTCTAGATGCAAATTCTTCTAATGAATGATCATTTTGATTTGGATATTGCTTATTATATTTTATTAAATTATTTTCGATTCTATGATTTTTAACAATTTCACTGTGCATTGGATTATCTACACCATATTTTTCATTCCAAGTATTTTTAATCTTTTCTCTTATTTCTTCACATGCAAGAGCTGATTCGTTGCCATATTTATTTTTTAATGTTGCTTTAATTTTATCACGAACTAATGGATCACAAAATGTTGATATGCCTCCATGAATTCTCATGTTTGTTTCTTTAATTTTATTTTGAACATCTTTAGATTGTATTGGCCAGTCCGTTCCATATAACTTATTACTTAATTCATTTATATGATTTTTAAATTCTTGTGTTTGCGAATAATATTCTTTATCATAACGTTTTAAACAAGTTTGTCGAGCTCTTTCTTTAATAATATCAGATTGTGCCGGATAAATGCAGCCATATTTATTTAAATTAGTATCGCGAATTCTTGCTTCAATTTCATCAATATGAAAAATATCTAATGTCCCATACCTTTCAATTTTTGTAGCTCTTGCTTTTTCTATCACTTCTGGCAATTCAAAAATGCATTTAACTCCATAGCGAGATTCCGTAGTTTTAACTTGTTTTTCATAAATTTCTTTATTTTGCATCGGATTCTTTACTCCATATAAGCGCATGCATGTTTCTTCAGATGCTTTTCTAAATTCAGGCGTCATAAAATTAGATTTAACTCCATATCTTTCAATGCATGTCTTTTGAATGTTTTTAACTCTTGATTCATTAATAGCTTTAGTATCTTTAATAAAATTATGCTCTTTAGCAAAATTACCAAGGCTTTTTTTATTTATATTCAATATCTTCGATATGTTTCGAAGAGAAAGATTTTCTACAATATAAAGTCTATAAAATTCATCTTTATCGATTTCTTTACGTTTCAAAATATCACCCATATACGAGTACTATAATAAATTGTTCAAAATATATAATTTTTTATTTCAAAAAAAAAGAAGTCCGAAGACTTCTAAGATCAACAATTTTTTATTTTCCATATTTATACCTCCTCTATGGCAGGATGTTGTTTCACCCTGTTGAGCTTTTATCTGGTTTAACTCTAACCATAATTTAAGGTTTATCTCTAACCTTATTCACTATAATAATATATGAAAAAAAGCTCCAAACACAAAAAAAGCTAGATTTCTCTAGCTTTCCTTATTATTCTGTCAAAGTCGAAGCAATCTCTGAGACTAGCTCAGATTCTCTCAAGCTTATTGTCTTGTAGATTTTGTTGCTACTACTACTTTCTACATATTTACTAAATGACTTAGTTGCTTTATTATAATTGATTTTAAGCTTGTGGCCTTTTTCATCAACTTGCTCTAATACAAATCCTCTTCCGGATTCAACTAGATTGTAACCAAGTTCATTTATTTTATTTTGTAATTCTTCGGTCATATTAATCTTCCTTTCTCAATGGTGTGAAATATCCATTCTCATAAAGTTTTAAGAATGGCACAAATGTTCCGCTAGTTCCTGGATCACCAGCATTAGATCCGATCAAACTTAATCTTCCTGTATAACTAGGATGTAGTGATCTCTGATCTATTGAAACTGAACTTCCGTAACCTTGTGGGCCATGAAAGGTGTATCTCAATAATGCTCCATATAAATTAAACTCATTGGTTGAGTTGAAATAATGAAGCAACTCAGATGTGATGCATTCCTTGATTAAGAACATTGGCATAAGGCCTGTAAATATCTTTTCAATATTTTGAATATTTGTTGTTGGTTCATTGAAAATTGCATTGATTTTGGTTCCAAAATATGCTCTCAATGGGAATAATAAATACTCATAAAGTCTTACACGCTTACTACCTAAGTCTTGTCCATTTGCAGATGCTAACTCGTCAAAATTATACATCGCATATTGCATGATTGTAAAGACATCTTGTTTCCATTTATCTTCTAATCTTAATATTTTTCTTGTTGGCTCGTCGATCATTCTTCCTAGAGAAATGAAAATTGCTTTCACTTTTTCATATTTTCTAAAGATATCTTGTGTTTGAACGAACGCACTAACGAGAGTATCTAGCCAGAACCACATATTCGTTAAGTCGTTATATTTGAAAACAATATTTTTCTTATTTTCTTTCTTACGAGGATAACGACAGAATGCAAATAAAGATAGAATTGTTCTACCTGCATCTGTATCTAGATCTTCTCTTGGGATCGAATAATAAACTCCAGTTTCTTTATTATTCTTAACTGCAAAGATTACCCTTCCGTCTTCAACTAATTCATCTGGATTATCGGAGAATTTTACATTCACTCCAAAATAATCATTGAAATAGTCAATGATTCCTGGATCTTGATAGCTCGTGAATTCATTAACGTCATCGATTTTCTCATATTTGCTTCGTAATGATTGCAGAGCATATCTACTCATAATGTAGATTAATGGAGAAACTACGCGCTTAAATACTGCGAAATCAAATACCGGCAAATTCTTTGCAGTATAATCTTCAAACTCTGCAGAATAATCAATTCGATTATTTGCCACCATAGTAATTGGCATTGTCATTGCAGAGAATGAAATTCCTGTACCAAATCCATAAGAACTTGCATCTACAATTTGCCAAATCAAATAATAACGAATTCCTTCATTAATATAAAATGATTTGTCTAGCATTTTATTGATGTAAAGATCTCTTTCGATCGGATGATCAATTCCATCTATTGTAACTTTATAATGAATTCGATTTAGTCTTGAAGGTGCAACTGGCTTATAATAATGACACTGTTGCTTAATAGGACCAAATTCAGATTCATCTGTTTGCAACTGGATATCCTCTCTATTGATATGGATCTGAGGTATTATCTCAAGATCCATAAAAATATCTCTAACTTTTTCTAGAATCTCGTTGTCATCGCGAGATAAAATGAAGTCGTCATTAAACTTCTCAGGAAGCTCTTCCATGTATTGTGCTAGAAATTTTTTCATCTTATTCCTCCTGTGTTAGCTCAATAGAATATTCGTCAAGAATCTTCTGTTCGGTTTCTTCTGACATGAATACTCTCTTTGTTTTCTCTCCAAACTTATTTAAGTATCTCAAAACTCTAGGTCCTTGTCCGCACATAATCATATACGCAATGTTTCCTAGAACTTTGCTCATGTTAATATTTGGATTCTTTCCCCAATGATAATTATTAACATTTACACGAACATAATACCAAATTGCTCTTTTACACGTTGGCTTGTTATTATTTGTGTGGTCAAATGCTATTCCCGTAGTATTTCTATATTGACCGCACAATCCATAAAGTTTCTTCTCGTTGAGTTTGAAATATTCGGTCAAGCCAAATTGTTCATAAGCTGTATTAAATATTTTCACTACCCAGTCTTTTGAAAGAGGCTGATTTGATGAAAAAGTAACATCGTCACAATATTGTGTGAAAGCGATGTTATTTTTATTACAAATGTTATAAATATATTTAGCAGGACCGGATACAATCTGATTTGCTAATGTTGAACTGATTGGATTTCCTAAGCAAAGTGCATCATCAACTAGCATCTTGTCTAAGAAATATTCCAGCAAATATTCTTTGTTGATGCTTCCTAGGAAAGCATATTTTACATACTTCTCAACAAGAGGTCTTTTACAACTCGGGAAGAAGTTTTTGATATCTCCTTTGAACATATAATAATTGTCCTTATGTGGATAAGCATTGTCCAAAACACTTAGCCCGGTTTTATATGCTGTTTGAATTCCATAATTCTTCATTCCATATGCTTTCTGGAAGAATTTATTTAGTTCAACTAATGTTCCTTTAATTTCCTTGTTTGGTTCAGATAATAAACGATCTTTGCCATTTGGCATTATTTTATGAAAATTTCTGTAAATATCTTGATTTTCTGAATCGATCAACTTACAGCCAATCAGCAATTTTAGAACAAGCGGATTTATTAAAATTTCGTTGTAAGTTCTTTCAGATGAATAAACCGTTATTGCATCTTCAAAATCTTCTCCAAATAGCTCATCAAGTATTCCTTTAATTTTATTGTTCTCAAATACATACACCAATTTCAATTCTGCACTATCAAAATCAAGATTTCCACTTACGCTATTCTTTTTAAAGCTTAATTTAAAAATCACTAATTCTTTTTCAAACTTGTAAAATCTCCAGTATGCTGAGATTTTACTGGCTTTTAGTTTCAATAAAGAATCACAAAAACGTTTGTAATTTGCGACCTTTATTTTTGATGAAACCTTTTCGAAATCAAAATCATCTAACTCAGGATCATAGACTTCTGATTTTATAAATTCAAATTTTTCAGGATTTCTGTTTCTAGCAGTCAGAAATCCATTTTCATATTTAATTGTAGTTTTCATATGTAACATATGTGCCTTTCGTATTGCTTAGTTCTTAAATTTGTTCAAGAACTTCATCGTCTTCAATTTGTGTGATATTAATGCAAGTATCTGAATTGTCTGTAATAAATGTAACTGATGCTAAAGATGCATCATAATCGGTAGATACTGCTACATTATAAGGAATTTCTAAATTATTAGAAACTCCTACAACAAAATCAACTGCCTCATCTAAGCTCTTGGCATTGATTTCTTTAAAAAGTTCATCTTTGTAACTAATTTCGTATTTTTTCATAATTTCCTCCATTTTTGAAATTCATTTGATGAAAACAATGTAAGAATCCAGGAACGATTCTTACAAAAAGTGCCTACAAAAGAAGACTATTTTTTAGTCTTCTTATTTTTCTTATAAATTTTTACAGTTTCATTCTTGTTTGTAAGAAATTCATTATTAAAATGCTTACAGTTTTCTTCTACATATTTTGTATCATTATAATTATAAGCATTTGAACGCCATATAAACTTTGCGTTTGTTTTCAAATTATTTCCATTTTCTAAGTCATTTTTTGACCATTTATCAATTGTTATTTTATTTCCACTTACTGTCATCCCGCAACAAGCAATTGGTCTATAAATAACATTTGTTCTTGCTTTTCCATTTACCGCTGAAACTGAATAATCCATTTCAACCAATAAATAATAATTATAAGAAGCATTTTTTACAAATAGTAAATATTTTCCAACAAAAGCATGCTTATTAGTCGTGCATGGGCATTCATAAATTTCATAACAATTATTTTCAACAAAACAAGATGCATTCGGAGAGATTCCAACGAATTTGCAATTACTACCTATTAGGTCGTTTCCAATTGTTCTGTAACATCTGATTTTATTTAAGTTGTACTTAGATAAATCAATGTTATAGTTCTTTGCTATTAATGTAATTGTTTCGCGAAGTCTTCTATAATGAACTGTTTCATGAAGTGGTAATACGGTTTTTTCCTGCATATTATCACCCTCACTTTCAGAAATCACTAAATTATTTTAGTGACATTAAAATAATATATTAATCAAACGTTAAATAGCAAAATATTTAAAGTCAGTAATATTCATAAAATTCTCAATTTTACCAGATGGACATTCACAGTAGCTAATTCCGCAACTTTCAATAATGTCATCGATATCATGTAATAAATTTGAGAAATCTGAGTGATCTTTAATATCATCTATTTCTGGTTCATATTTTCGATTTAAAATGATATTAAGTTTGTTAAATATTAAATCACGATCTTCTTTACTGTGGAAACCATATACACCGCTTCGATTATCGTTGGCGAATTGAGTACTGATTAGTGTGATTCCATATCTGATATCGTTTGGGTCAGAATTGACTTCTAACTTCTTCTCAATTTTGATTTCTGTAATTTCGCTTAATAGATTTAATATATCAAAAATTTTTGCTTTATCGTCTTTTTTATCTTCATTGTATTTAATATTAAATGTTAATTCTTTCATAAATTCATTAATTTCTTTTCTTAATAAATAAAAGAGGACGAAATTAATCGTCCTCTAATTGTAATTCAAGTACCTTCAAGTAATTATCTAATATTTGTCTTGTTATTGGTTTGTCGTCACAAAGTTTCGCATCAACATTCATTGGATCTTTAGCAGTAACTAATTGCTCCACTAAATTCTGACGATCTTCCATATTTGACGAGTAAGTACGCAATAACTTAGCTACTAAATCTGGACGCTTAGCAACTAACAACGCATTTGTTTCCATTTCTCCAAGTCGAAGTGGGTTATCGTTGTAAAGTGCTTTCTTGTCTTTCTTTAGCGCTGACTTAGATGGCATATTTTTGATACTTAACATACCTTTAGCACGAACGCTTGATTTATTCGATGCTTCATGTTTTACAAAACTTTTTAGTTTTCGACTATATCTTTTCCATATTGATTAAGAATTTCTTTTAATTTAGTAAATCCGTCGTCATCATAATTTATATATTCAATATTTATATTATTGCTTATCGCATAATGATTTTTTATTTCATCATGCAATTTAATTTTATCATAATTTTCTTTATTAAAATAACCTGTTTGATAGTAAGTAAAATGCTGAATGCCTTGATATTCTATTAATAAATTTATATCCGGTATATAAATATCATAACGAAGCTTTTTATTGCTTGTTGGCGATATCAAATCTGGATAAGTTTTTTCACACTCATATAAAATCTGATTTTTATCTAATATTTTAAAAATATCAGAGGCACCTTTAGAAATATTTGCACTAGCATTTTTTGCTCTACATATTGGACATCTTTGTCCGTTTTTAAAATTATTATATTGCATTAAAAATTCATTACCACAATCTTTATGCAAAATTTTAATTTTGCTATGTGCATTCGTTCCACTGGTATCTGTTGATATATAATGGTCATCGAATATCGCAATATTTTCAGCCATTTTTCCTCCACCAAGTCTCATATTACCAGCGCAAACTTTGCATCTTACACCGTCATGTTTCCAACTATTCCATGATACAGTAAAATCTTTATTGCATTTATCATGATGAACAATTAAATCAGACTTGTTATTTTTATACTCAGTAGATATGAGAGTATAACCTTCAACAGAATTTATATCATTTTTTACTAATTCATAATTTACTTTATTTCGATTTCCATAGCATAATGGACATCTATAACCAAGTGCTTTAAAATTAGATGCTTTCATTAAGAATTCACGTCCGCATGTTTTATGATAAAATTTTACTTTATGATCACATATAAATTCTTCTTCTAATATATCATATTCATCCATATCATTTCTTTTAAGAATACATTGCTCAATAAACATTTCTTTTTTCATGCTTAAATCATTTCCTTTCATGTATCATGTTTTCTTAATAGATTGTTCTATGAATATGACATAAAAATATGAAATCAGCCCTTTTCCCTTTCGGTACTCTAGAATTTCATCCAAATATTTCAATTTGTCTTATTCTCTATAAATAGAGTTACATTTATTATTATTCATCGTAGTCTGTGAGCGTTCCGCTTTCATTACCAGCGGCTTCGTTGCGTTTGAGTGACTTGCACACTCGGTATTCCAATCCTAAAAATTTTTATGGTGTCTATGCAAATATTATTTGCACTATCCCGCATTCACGTTTATCGTTTCCAATTCCGTTGTAGCTTTTTAGGCTCTAAGGAAGTCCCCGTGGTTTCCCATATCAATTAAAGCTGAGTAGGCCAAAATCGACCTTATAAAATACTCTTCTCCCATTATTTCCGGACGTTCCATATTGACAAAGTGATATTTCTCCGTCCATTCTGGATGATCTTTGAAAATCTCGACCAAATCCTCTATAGAAGTGTTTCCTACAAATGGAGGTTCATGAATGTAAATTCCGTCTCGAATTAAATCGTCAAAGAACGCTTGCTTTTGTGCGCGGTTCATAGACATAAACTCAAGATCAATAAATTCATATTGATTTGGATTTATTCGCTTCATGAAATCCAGATAGATTTCCTCCATGTCAGCTACATTACTGCAGGATTTGATCTGCTCAAGAACTCTGTCGGAAATATGGGTAATATACTGTTCTTTAAGCTGCGATGGATTAATTCTATTAATGACCCCAAGCGGGTTTAACAGAATTTCCGCGCGCAATCCTTCTTGAGTTACAGGCATTTCCTCATCGGGCTTAATACATGCAACTACTCCTTTATTACCATCGCTTGTATTTATTTACATTCGCAACATGTAAATCGTATTTCTACGCTTAACGTCTCCGTTAAGGCTAGACTATATCTTCACTAATAATAGTGTGCTACGTTACTTCTGCCATTAGCTTGCAGCTTTCTCGTAATATTCATTATAGTTATCAAAATCACTATAATAATATTTACCTTTAGTCGTTGAGCTTATTTGGTTTTTATTAATTAAATCATCAATTAATTTAATAACTTCATTTCTTGTCATTTTATATGAAATACGTAACAATTTGATATTCTTTTCCTTACAATAATTTGTTTTTATATCATCATTTATGCGCATCTTATTTAATTTTTCACAGCCACCATAAAAATCATACGGATCGAAATGCTGCTTTCCATCATACTCGATAAGTAAATTTTTGTCCTTTATATAAAAATCAAATTTTAAAGATCTTTTATTTTTGCAGTCATCAAAAGCGACTTGATCTTCAAATTGTATTTTATTCATTTCTAACAATGATTTTATAAGAGATTCTCCTTTACTTCGATTTATAATTCGCCAACAATTTGGGCATCTTACGCCATTTTTAAAGTTATGAAAACTTAATTCTATAATAGAATCACAACGTTTATGATACATTTTCATCTTAGAATCAAAACTGACATAATCATCTACGCGCTTATAATCTCCGTCGATTTTTGCGATCATTTCATCAACTTCTTCATTAGTGTATTTAAATGATCTATGCTGACAATATCGGCATCTACGCCCGCCTATAAAACTCATGACCGGCATCTCTAATTCATGCCCACATGTTTTATGTATAAATGTACTATTTGTTCGAAATAAACCAGAATAATTAATTAATTCATATTCATTTTTATAATCATCGATTTGAGATAACTTATAGATTGCTTGCTCATAAGTTGGCTTTTTTGCGGTTCTATCACAAAATGGACATGCATTATTAACATTTTCTTCTCTAAGTATAGCATGAATAGATGAACTAAATTCATTTCCGCATGCATTACATTTAATAGTATTAACATTCTTTTCATAATCTACAAATTTTGTAATTTCAAATTTACCATTACTCTTAATATATAAAATTTTTGAATAGTCAATTGTTGTCATTTTTCATCACCTAATATATTGTTCTATATTAAGTGTAGAAAAATTCAATTTCCTATAACTTTTTAACCAAATACGCGCGGGTTACCTGTATCCAAACGTTGTTACTTGACCAATCTGATCTTTCTTCAGACTTTAAGTAGTTTGGCTTCGTTTATCTTCCAGCACCAATATTTTATATTGGGTCTCGGCTAAGAGTTTCCCCGATCATTTAATAGCATTTAAGGACACCGTGGTAGCCGATAAAGTTCAGCGTCCGCTTAATTTGCAACCAACTGTAACTGGATTTACCTTTAATATCGTGAATTCTATCATCACGTTGTCAAATCGCTTTCCGTCATTTCTCCAAGCAATTCGCTCGTCGATATACTCATGCGCGATCTTCCATTTGTAATCCAACTCGTCGGTGTATTTATTTGGATTCTGCTCTTTAGGAGCGTGTCGCTTGTAGTAGAATCCATATTCCTTTCGCTCCTGATAGTAAGCTTGTTTCTCTTCAGGGCTCAAAGTTGCAACATATTCCTCCTCGGTATAAGCAGGAATAATTGTCTCGAGTAACTCAGCTAATTCTTTGTAATATTCATATTGCTGGCTGTAAAGATTATAAACTTCCATTGCGAATTCGTTAGGGCCAGTTTTCTTTCCCTCACGTTCTACTCCGAAAGCTCTATTCTTTAGATCAGCCAACTTTGTATTTGAATATACATTGATATCAGCTATTGTTCCTCCACATGTATAATAAATTTGATCTGACGTGTCAATCTCTTTCATTCTTTGTTGTTGGAAATTGTAAAGAACATTCTGTGCTTCTTCACGTCTAGACGCAACTAGAATATTTCCTTTAGTATGTTCTCCAACTTTAGGAATTGAGTGATATCCGTCATATTCAGAAGTGTTTAGATCTGAATAAAGATTTAATAGAATATCATTTGTATTTACAGAGATTAGAGTCTTCTCTACTTTGTATGATTTTAATTTTTCTGCGGCAGATCGGGAAATTACACAGCCATCTTCATAGG
>CAVBGZ010000009.1:0-4362 GCA_963595075.1 Waltera intestinalis | reverse complement strand
GAATTCTGGTTTTGCTAAATGAACAGTTTGGTTAATATGATTGCTAAACATTTGGAGCCTCTGTGTGTCACAATTATTAACAAATGGACTCAATAGTTCTTCACTAAAACAGAAATGAGGGTTTGCATCTTTAGGTACATTGAAATCAAAATATTGTTGATTTTCGTCTGCTATCTTTAATGTTTTATTCTTCATTTCTGTCACCTTGTTCCTTTATAAAATTTTCTATTTCTTCTTGTTGTCTTTTAGCAACAAATTGAGAATACTCTTCAATCTTACTATTGAAGTCTTCATTCTCTTCTGTAATAATTACTTCATTCTTGTTCATCTTCAAATCAACGATGAATGGATAATAAAGATATCCAAGAAGTCCTTCAATCAATTCTCTTCCATTTGGCATTGGAATTAACGCGACTATTTCTTGAAGTTGAAGTAAGTTTCCTTTGATTTCTTCTTTATATGGAAGTAAATCAAAATCTGGGAAGTTGCATTGCAAAACTCTTGCTGCTGCTAAAGATTCAATTAAGCCATCTGATTCTAAATAAGAAATCATCTGAGTCTTTAATTCCTCTTTATTTCCTTCCACGTCCCTATAATAAGCTTCTAGCAACTTTTCAATTTGCTGCATAGTTTCTTTGAATGAAACTTGAATGTAAATTGGTGTTAAGATGCTAGACACTTCTGGAGAACAATTCTCTACTAGATGCTCAACAGTATCAACATCTAGAAGTAGTTCTCTCCTGTCCGATTCAATAATTTTATCAATATCGCTCGCACTGAAATCTTTTAAAGGTTTGTTGATTAATTGTGTGAGAGCTTTAATATTAGATTCTAACATATTTTCTTTCCTCTATATTAAGTTTTAAATAAAAAATAAGAGAAGATACCACTCTTCTCTTATTCTAATGTGTGTTTAATGCACACTATCTGGCCTGTTCTCGGGATTCCATATTCCCGATCGGACTACGTGACGCACCACATCAATGCATCTGCCGCTAATGTTCGCAATGAACGTTGCGCGCATCTTTAAAGTCGCTGCAGCCCACAGACGACTCGCCTAACTTAATAGACGCAATATAGTAAAAACTATATCTGACTTGTGTGTTCTTTACAAGTCTAGATTAATTGGCATTGGTTCTCTGCCAATAGCCTTTTTAACGAGAGGCATAACTCACTTAACACAAGTAATTACTTTTCTACTTCAACTGAAGGTTGAGCGTCTGCTGCTTCCTTAGCTGCATGGAAATCTTCTAGAGCCTTTCTTGCACCATAGTAAGCTGCCATTTGACAAGCTCTCTCAACGATCTTTGATTGCTTATTATCTTCAATGATCTTAGCTAAATTCATGATATCTTCATAAATTGCTTCTTGAGGGATCTTTTCCTTTCCTTCAATCTCGATTGGTTCTACATCTGTAGATCCATCCTCGTTACGCATAACTTTATAAGCGTATGCTACTTCTGCTTCTTTTTTTACGTCTGCCATAAAATTTCTCCTTTTATATCTAATGTATAATATATTGTTCTTACGATTATTTTTTAAAATAATTTAATGTCGTGCTAAATTAAATTATTCTAATACTGGTTCGTTGATTTCTTCAACTGTTTCTTCTGTAACTTCTGGTGCTGCATTTTCAATAGCTGATTTCTCTGCTTTAGATGAAACCGCTAAAGATTGTCTTAATGCTGCTAAAGTTACATCTTCAAACGCTTGTCTGAATTCTGGAATTGTATTAAGCTTCTCTTTTAAATTAGACATTCTGAACTTGTATTGCTCATATCCATCGAGATACATTCCAACTCCAGCACCTTTAATAAGTTGATTTGCCTTTAGATATTCAAACATTGATAGATCACGATCAAAACCTTCGTTTTGATTAAATACAAAACTTACTGAATTACCAGCAGCTGCATTACGTGATTTAACAACAGTAATATTTGAGATGAAACCTTTGATTCCATATTTATCTTTTGGTTCTAACTTATCTTTTGCTTCAACTTTTAGAATTAAATTTGATAAGTAAAGCATTGCTGCACCACCAGCGATTGCTTCTGTATTCTTTAAGAAGCGAGTTTGGGATTCTGGGGGTGTTACTCCCATGCTCATGTTAGTTGTGACTTGTCCAATAAATGCTAAAATAATATTTCCTTCTAGCATTGGTTGTAAGCAACGGTTCATCATGTCTTTATTGATGATTGCTTGACGACCATGAACCGTTAAACTATTTAGTTCATCGCCTTCTTGATAATCAGCTGATTTCATAGAAGCTAATGAATCTACAATAATAAATGTTGGTGGAAGAATTTTCTTAACTGAACCATCATCGTTTAAGATTCCTTCCTTGTTTTCAACCAATAATTCAGCTTCATGTTCTTTCTTGAACATTGAAATTTGCTTTACTAGTTTTAACACTGATTCTGTATAGATTCCTGCTTTCTTAATGAAAACGTGATTATTGAAATAAGCGTCACTCATTCCTGTTAAAGCTTTAATTCTTTGTGGTGTATGAGAACCTTCAAAATCCATAATGTACATTGTTGATTCCTCATATTTCATCATCGATGAAGATAACCATTGAACTGCTAAAGATGATTTACCTGAACCTGGTTTTCCAACGAACATAATCGCCTTTCCAGCATCAAAACCAACGTTGTAGATTTCTCTTCCAGCGTTGTCAAATTCGACTGATCCGTTTAGATAGTCAAGTGTTGGTAAATCAGATTTTAGCATTACCTGATCGATATCGTATCCAAATGATTTAGTATCATTAGATATAATAGAATTTAGTTGGCCTGTTAATAAACCCATAAAATATATTCTCCTTTAATTCCTTTATTATATTTTTAGTTCCGAAGAACTAATCCTACGTTATATAATAAATTGTTCCGGCGATTATTTTTTATTAGAATCGCTCTAAAAATATTTTACTTTATTAACTTTGCAGTCTTTTGCCAACCATCACTATAATATATAAATTGACATAAGATTAGCATTTCCAAATTTGAATGCCGGAATTAAAAATTAGATTATTATGAATTAAAATTGAAGTAGGCCGAAGGAGATCTGCTTTATGAAAATTATTTCTAAGAAAAAAGGAATCATCTTCTGTATCAAGATGCTGCTCTGCTAATAAAGCAGAATCTCCAAGGATATTCTGATTGAAGTAATCGATCAGAATATCTAACGAGTCATCATTATAAAGTGAAGCCATTCTTGAAATCTTATAAGAATCAGCTTTCTTTCTAAAAGTCATTACAGAGATTAGTTCATCATTTGTCTTTATTCCTAATGAGATAGATGCCCTGTCTGCTCCATATAAAGAATTCTTTTTTAGAAATTCATTCTTTTCTTTAGATTTCAATTGTACTACGACATAATTAGAAATATTATGAAAATCATTTACATTGAGTTTGTTTAATATTTCATTAATAATTATTTCTTTCTGTGTTTTCCATCTGTATTCGAAAATATGAAAAACAAATACTCCTCGCTCTTTCATAAATAGAGATTTCTCTTGGTGCCAATATTTATTCTTGAATTTAATTGAATGCCAGTAATCTCCATTAACTTCTATTGCAAAACTATAATCTGGAAGGCAAATATCTAATTCCTTTCCAAAACTTTTATCATTCTGAAGTATATTTTTGATTCCATTAGCTTTTAGTATTTCAACAATTTCTTTTTCGTAAGAAGATCGCTTCTTATTATGCGAAACTAAATCATAAAGATCATATTCGTGGAGTAAAGAGGTTATATACCATTCTGAACGATCTAAATCTTTAGCGATTTCTTGAATAGTTGGAGAATTATTGAAACTATTTAAATAGTCTAGAAAATTCTTTTTAGATGAAAGAAATTTGTATGATCCTTCGTTAGCTAATTTTTCTTTGTATTGAGCTGATTTTTTGTAATTATCTGCGCCAAATTTAGCTAAGCAAGTCTGTTTAGATTTTATTTTTGTTTCTTCTAGCTGATTTGCATTCTCAACGCCGTATTTATCTGAGAGTGTGATCTTAGTTTTCTCAATACAATCTTTAGTTCCTAAATAAGATTCTGAATTATATTTCTTGAGATTGGTTGCTTTTATTTTATTTCTTACTTCAGAAGATCTCCCAACCTGATCTACTCCATAGTATTCTAAGCAAGTTTCTTTAATCTTATTTCTAACTGAAGGTAATTTTAATGATGAAGTTACCCCATATAATTTCATGAAAGTACTCTCAATTGATCTGACTCTGGATTTATTTATTTCTTCTTCAGATTTATTTATTTTGTAATATTTTAGATAAAGTGAAATTGATTTCTTATCTATTTTATATTTATTTGATATTTCTAAAATTGTTAAATTATTCTTAATATATT
>CAVBGZ010000008.1:0-43907 GCA_963595075.1 Waltera intestinalis | reverse complement strand
GGAGGAGAGAATCATGAAGGTTATTGTATGTGATAATTATGATGAAATGTCAAAAAAGGCATTTGAGGTCATGAAAGAATTATTGGTAGAAAAGAAAAATGCGGTTCTTGGTTTGGCTACTGGATCAAGCCCAGTTGGATTGTACAAGGAAATGATTCAATTTCATAAGGATGGATATAGTTATTCAGAAGTACAATCTTATAACTTAGATGAATATGTAGGTATCGATCGAAAGGATCCACAATCGTATTATACATTCATGTATGAAAATTTATTTAAGGATATTGATATTAATTTGGATAATACACATGTTCCATATGGAAATACAGAAGCAGATTGTAAAGCATATGAAGATGCTTTAAGTGAAGTATCTATTGATTTACAAGTATTGGGTATTGGGCAAAATGGACATATTGGATTTAATGAACCTGGAACTCCTTTTGATGAATTGACTCATATTGTGACTTTAACAGAAAATACACGTCAAGCAAATGCGCGTTTCTTTGAAGATGATATTAATAAAGTACCAACACACGCAATCACAATGGGAATTGGTACAATTATGAAATCAAAGAAAGTGTTACTTGTGGCGAATGGTGAAAATAAAGCAGATGCAGTCAAAGCTATGATTGAAGGAAATATAGATACAGCTTGTGCTGCAAGTGCATTACAAAATCATAAAGATGTAGTTGTTGTTTTAGATAAAGCAGCAGCAAGTAAATTATCAAAGTAGATTTGATTTAAGACTTGTCTTTTATAGATAAGTCTTTTTTTGTGTGATAATATTATGGTATGAAAAAGTGGATCTATCGAATATTACTTGTTGTTTTTCTTGGTGTGTTTTGTTTTTCTGCCTATAATTTATGGCTAATTTACTCTTCAAAAAATCAGGTGGAAACGGAAACAAAAGAACTAAAGAAATATGTTGTGAAAGAGAATAAAAAAACAAATAAGAATATATTATCTGTTGATTGGGAACAATTAAAATCACAGAATGAACAAATTGTTGCGTGGATTTATGTTCCTGATTGTGATATTAACTTTCCAGTTATGCAGGCAGATGATAATAATTTTTATTTGAAACATACCTCAAATGGAGAATATAATGAGAGAGGTGCAATCTTTTTGGATTGTGATGCCAATTCATCTTTTAGTGACGATAATGCGATTATTTATGGGCATTCGGTCGAAGGTGGAGGGATGTTTACGCAATTAAAGAATTTCAGCGATGAAACTTTTTTTAATGAACATCCATGTTTTTATGTATTGACGCCTAGTGCAAATTATATTTGTGATATATTTACTTTTAGTAAAACAACAGAAAAATCAGTCTATTACACGACTTCCTTTGGAGATTTTAAGGATGCAGTTCTTCAAGAAATGAAAGACAATGCTTTATATTTAAATGATATTGATGTAAGTGGACCGATGGTGACATTATCAACTTGTGACTTGGATTACGGTTTTAATTCGGATCATCGACTTGTACTGTCTGGGGTTTTACGTTTAGAAAATGATGAAATTGTGTTAGATGAATAATTTATGTTATACTTGGTGAGGTTTATATGAAAATTTGTTTTGTGACAGGAGGAACAGGTGGCCATATTTATCCGGCATTAGCTTTAGCGGATAAAATGAGGGAACTTGAATCTTCTACAGATATACTATTTATAGGTAATGATAACCGTATGGAGGCAGATCTTATTCCACAGAATGGATATGCCTTTAAGTCTTTACATACGACTGGACTTGTTGGAAATGTGTTTGATAAGGCAAAAGCGGTTTTTCAAATGTTGAGTGCGAAATCAATCGCAAAAAAATATTTAGCTGAATTCAATCCTGATGTTGTGATTGGCTTTGGAGGGTATGTGAGTGCACCTGTTATAATGGCAGCTCAGTCTTTAGGTATTCCAACCGTAATTCACGAACAAAATTCGATTGTTGGTAAATCGAATCAGGTTGTCATGAAAAAATGTGATGCGATTATAACATGTTACAAGAAATGTGAAGAAGTGTTTCCTAAGGAAAAAATACATTTGTTGGGAAATCCTCGTGCAACGATCGCTCATGAAGCTAAATTTGATCAGAAATATTTTGAATCGTTAGGATTGGATCTTAACAAAAAAACAATTCTAATTATGATGGGATCACTTGGCTCAAGTTCAGTGAATGAATTAATGAAATCGGCTTTAAAAGGATTTCAGTCGGACTTACAATTTTTGTATGTTTGTGGAAAGGATAATTCACAAGATTTAAATTTATTTGAAAATCAAAGTAATATTCATGTGGTACCTTATGTTGATACTTTGCGTATTTATAAGCATATAGATGGTATTGTATGTCGTGCAGGAGCAACAACTTTAGCGGAAATAACAGCGCTTGGAATTCCTTCAATTTTGATTCCAAGTCCATATGTTGCGAATAATCATCAATTTTATAATGCGAGCATGCTATTAAAAGAACAAGCTTGTCGTATTATTGAAGAGAAGGATTTGAATGCAGAAACTTTGCAAGGGCAAATTGTTTCGCTATATTCGAATCCAATCGTATATCAAACAACACATGAGCATGCTTTGACTATGGGTAAACCGAATTCTGCTTATGATATCATCGAATTGATACATAGCTTAATAAAAAAGGGGAAATAAGATGAGTATACTAGAACGTTTAAAAACGTATGCAGAAGTATTAGAAAATGAACCAATGAGTAAACATACCACATATAAGATTGGTGGTACGGTTAAATATTATATATATCCAAAAAATTGCACTTGTCTTATGTGTGTATTAGAAATTTTAGATCAAGAAAATCTACCATATTATATTTTAGGACGAGGATCGAATGTGTTATGTTCGGATGCTCATTTTGAAGGTGCAATCATTAACTTAGATCGTTATTTGAATGATTTTTATTTTGAACCGAGCGGTATCTTAGTTGCACAGGCAGGATGTTCTATTATCAATATGTCTGCAGAAGCAATGAAAAAGTCATTAACAGGTCTTGAATTTGCCAATGGTATTCCAGGATCTATTGGTGGTGGATTATATATGAATGCAGGAGCTTACAAAGATAATTTAGCAAATCATTTGATTGATGTTTGTGTATTAAAAGACAAAACCATTTGTTGGATGAAAAAGGAAGAACTAGAATATGCTTATCGTCATTCTATTTTTCAAAAACATAAAGATTGGACGATTTTGGTAGGCCGTTTTCAATTGGAAAAAGGAAATCAAGATGAAATTCGTGATTTGATGGATTCTAGAAGGCAAAGGAGAATGGATTCTCAACCATTAGATAAACCGAGTGCCGGCAGTACGTTTAGAAATCCGGATGAAATTCCTGCTTGGAAATTGATTGAAGAATTAGGTTTAAGAGGGTATCGCATTGGTGGTGCGAGTGTGAGCAAAAAACATTGCAACTTTATTGTGAATGAAGATATGAATGCGAGTGCTAAAGATGTTTTAAATTTAATTGATCATATTAAGACATTGGCTAAAGAAAAATATGATATTGACATGGTTACGGAAGTTGAGCGTTTATATTGGTAAGTAAATCAAGTCGACAATCATTACAAAGGGTAATTTTGATTTGTGTATTTTTTATGATGTTGTCGAGTTTAGTTGTGTATTATTTTTCAGAAGATTCCCATGTCAAAATTCTATCATGTACTGGTAATTATTATTTGTCTAATGATGAGATTTATGATTTAGCGAAAGTGGATACAGATTCACGTATGTTTTTAACACCGAGTTTTTTGTTGAAAAATCGAGTTGAGAAAAATGCATTTATAGAAAGTTGTACGATTACCAAAGCGGATAAAAAAATTTCTTTTAAAATTAAAGAAAAAATGATTATTGGCTATTATATTAGTGATTCTAAAAATTACGCTTTGTGTATAGATGGTCAAAAATTTTCTATTTCAAAGAAATATTTGAAAACAATTGTTCATTTTCCTCTCATTTCTGAGATGACAAGTAAACAAAGAAAACAATTATGTAATGTGCTTAATCAAAATAAAAAAACGATTACTAGGGAATTAATTGAAAAGATTGCAGAGATTGTTCCGTATAAATCAACGTTTGATACAAATATGTTTAAGATTACGATGCAAGATGGAAACATTGTTTATTCGGATCTATCTTCTTTAGAAATGTTGTCCAAGTATCCTTCAGTTTTGACGGCTTTGAAGGGTCAATCTGTATGTTTAGTTTTGGATTCTGAAAATTCAGCCATTGAAAAAGTGAGTTGTGATTCTATGATTCAAAAGAGTGATGAAGAAATTGCTGAGGCGAATAAAAAGAAAAGTAAGAAGACAGATACGGATAAAGAACAAGAACAAATAACGCAGCAAGAAACGACAGAGCAAGAAACAACTGAAACTGAAGATTCGGCTGAAACACAAGAGGAAGATACAAGTCAAGATTCATCCGAGGATTCGTCATCGAATTATACTTATGATGAAAACTTAGGGTTATATTATGACTTGAATTCGGGATATTATTTTGATGAGAATGGTACGTATTATTATTGGGATGAGGATTCGCAGAGTTTTATCATCGTTGAATAACAGTGTTGTTTAGAGTATAATAAATGAAAAAACAGGAGGGTATTGTATGCCTATTTATAAATCTACAGAATATGGAAATATTGAAATTTCATTAGATGCGATTGCCAATTTAGCTGGTGGTGCTATTACAGAATGTTATGGCATTGTTGGTATGGCAAGCCAAAAAACATTGAAAGATGGTTGGGCAGAACTTTTGAAGAAAGAAAACTATTCAAGAGGTGTCGTTGTTAATCAAGATGAAACAGGTTTAGTTTTAAATTTATATATTATTGCTTTACAAGGAATTAAATTGAGTGAGGTTGTTTATGAAGCTCAAAAACGAGTAAAGTATGTGTTAGAGAAAACTTTGGAAGTAAAATGTAATGCGGTTAACATTTATGTCCAAGGGGTTAGAACGATTAAGTAGTAGGTGTAAAAATGGAAAAAATTAATGGATTGTTGTTTAAGCAAATGCTTGAATCGGGAATGAATAATTTATCGAATCATTCTGCTGAAATTGATGCGTTAAATGTATTCCCAGTACCAGATGGAGATACAGGTACAAATATGCATTTAACTGTATCAAATGGAGTAAAGGAAGCTTTAAAAACAGAATCAAATAGTGTCGGCGTTATCGCTAAAACGCTATCAAGAGGATTGTTGATGGGGGCTCGTGGAAATTCAGGTGTAATTACATCTCAAATTTTTAGAGGCTTTTATCAGGCTGTTGAAGATTTAGATGAAATGGATGCATCACAACTTGCGCATGCTTTAGTCAATGGTTCAAGAGTTGCATATCGTGCTGTTATGCGTCCTGTTGAAGGTACAATTTTGACAGTTGTTCGAGAAGCTGCCGATTATACTTATGCCTATACTGTCACGGAAGAAGTTACAGATTGCGTGGCTGTTATGAGAAAAATGGTGGATGAAGCGAATGCTTCTTTACAACGTACTCCAGAATTACTTCCTGTTCTTGCTGAAGTAGGTGTTGTTGATAGTGGTGGAAAAGGTCTTTGTACGATTTTAGAAGGATTCTTAAGCGCTATGATGCAAGAACCTATTGCTCTTGCTGGACAGAGTGTTTCTTCAAGTGAAGCTGTACAAGCAAAGGTTGAAGGCCAAGAGGAAGAATATGGATTCTGTACAGAATTTATTTTACATCTATCTGAAAATGGCGTGCGAAATTTTTCGGAACAAAGTTTTAAAGATGAATTGGCAACAATTGGTAATTCGATTGTCTGCGTACAGGATGAAGATTTAGTTAAAGTTCATGTACATACTTTAGAACCTTTTACAGCGATTAAGATGGGAAAACGTCAGGGTCGTTTTATTAAATTGAAAGTTGAAAACATGCAGGAACAGCATGATAATATTTTAGAAAAAGAAAATGAAGAAGCACCAATTAAAAAGGAAGTTACAAAAATGGAGCATAAAAAATATGCCTTAATTACTGTAGCTCCTGGTGATGGTATTCGTGATATGTTTAAAGAACTTCGTGTGGATATTGTCGTTGGTGGTGGACAAACGATGAATCCTAGCACAGAAGATTTTGTTTCTGCGATTGAAAAATTGGATGCTGACCATATCTTTATTTTACCTAATAATTCGAATATTATTTTAGCGGCTAATCAGGCGGCTCAAGTTTGTTCAGATCAGGATATTCATGTATTGCCTACAAAAACAATTCCTCAAGGACTTTCTGCTTGTATTATGTTTAATCCAGAAGTGGAATTAGATGATAATATTTCAGAAATGACTGAGGCTATTGAAAATGTTAAATCAGGTGAAGTAACGTACGCGATCAAGGATACAACTTATGATGGTCTTGAAATTAAAAAAGATGAATATATGGGTATTTTAGGTAAGGCTATTGTAGTTTCAAATCCAGATTGTATGGATGCAACAAAGAAGTTGTTGGATAAAATGCTTGATGAAGATAGTGAGTTAGTCACATTAATTTATGGTGATACGGCTACTAAAGAGCAGGCAGAAGAAATTAGTGAATATATTGAAGAGAATAGTGATGCGGAAGTAGAGATTCATGAAGGAAATCAACCGGTATATTCATTTATTATTGGTGTAGAGTAAAAGGGACGACAAATCGTCCTTTTTCTATGTTATAATAATAAAAGTCGTTGGAGGATTTAGAATGATTTTTATTACTGGCGATGTTCATAGAGAACAGGATATTCATAAGATTAATCCGCGTGAATTTAAAGTTGGTGAAACTTTAACGGATAATGATTATGTTATTATTTGTGGAGATTTTGGATGTGTATGGGACGGAGGAAGTGGAGATGAGTTTTGGCTTAAATGGTTAGAATCGCTTCCATGGAATACCTTATTTATTGATGGGAATCACGAAAACTTTGATGTGTTAAATACATATCCTATTGTTGATTATTTGGGTGGTAAAGCTCACCAGATACGTAGTAATGTGTATCATTTAATGCGTGGTGAAGTTTTTACTATAGATGGACTACAATTTTTTTGCATGGGTGGAGGCTTTTCTCATGATGTTCAATATCGTAAGGAACATGTAAATTGGTGGAAAGATGAAATTTGTACCATTGATGAGGCAAAACATGCGTATGAAACGTTAGAAAATTATAATTGGAAAGTCGATTATATTCTTTCTCATGATGTTTATTCTTCACATCCGTATGCGCATAAGTATGATTCTCATATGGAATTGTATGGCAGTGCTTATTATGATTTACATGATTGTTTAGAATGGGTAGAGAATAAAACAGATTATAAAATGTGGTTTAGCGGTCATTATCATACAGATAGAATTCATTATTCAAATCGAAATCTTCCTTGTTTAACATTGTTTGATCGTGTTGTTTTATTAGAAAATATTGAAGACGAAATAAAAAGCTTGGCAAATATTTAGCCAAGCTTTTTATTGTTTATAAAATATCTGTTAAATTTTCTTCAATTGTTTTTTGAAGTGTGTCGAATGATTTATCAAATTTTTGTTGATCATTTTCATTTAAATGAAGTGTAACTACTTGTTCAACACCGTTTGATCCAACTACGCTTGGTGTTCCGATAAAGTATCCTTCTTTTCCGTATTCTCCACTTTGATAAGAAGAGACTGGTAAGATTGCTTTTTCATTATTAAGGATACATGAGACGATTCGTTTTAAACCAAGTCCAATTCCATAGTAAGTTGCTTTTTTTAGTTCGATGATTTTATAAGCTTTATCACGTACATCAATATAAATTTCTTGAAGTTCGCTCAAGGAAATGTCATTTTCATCTAAGTATTCTAATAAGTTTTTTGTTCCAATATAAGAATGAATCCATGGAACAAATGAAGAATCTCCGTGTTCACCCATGATGTATGCGTGAATATTACTGTCGGCAAATCCTAATTTTTCGCTTAATGCATGACGTAAACGAGCTGTATCAAGTACAGTACCTGAACCGATGACATGATTTTTTGGTAATCCACTTACTTTCCATGCGACATAGGTCATAATGTCAACTGGGTTGTTTGCGACAACGAGGATGCCGTTAAATCCGTTAGCTTTTAAGGATTCACAAACACCTTTTGTGATATTAGCATTGATTTTGACTAAGTCTAAACGAGTTTGTCCAGGTTTTTGTGCTGCTCCAGCCGTTAATACAACGATGTTTGTATCTGCGGCATCAGCATAACTACCTGCCGTGATTTTCATTTTCGTATCGGCATAGACTAGACCATCGCTTAAATCCATTTGTTCACCTTTGACTTTGTCTTCGTTCACATCCACCAATACGAGCTCATCAATACCTTTTTCTGATAGTAATGAATAAGCAAAACTCATGCCTACAAATCCAGTACCAACAAGCATGATTTTTCTTTTTTTGATTTTTTCAGACATTATAATTTCTCCTCCTGATTAATAACTCTATTCACATTATAGATTTTTTCAAAGTTAGTTGCAACTAAAAAAAACCAACAGCTAATTTGAACTTGTTGGTTTTTGAAGGGTAATCTCAACTTCAATTTCTTTGTTGTTTCTTTCTACGGTCATCTTTACTTTATCACCGATTTTATGTTCTCGTAAGATGGCTTTTACTTGTGAGGTGCTTGTGATTTCTTGACCATCGAATTTAACAATACGATCATTTTGTTTTAAACCAGCCTCATCTGCTGCACCACCTTTTATGATTTGTACAATGTAACATCCATCTTTATATGCAGATGAATTACTGTTTGAAGCATAATCATATAGGCTAACATTTAGGGCAGGGCGAGTCGTTACACTTCCGTTTTCCATTAAATCCGTAATAATATCTTTTGCACCGCTAATAGGAATCGCAAAGCCTAATCCTTCAATTCCTGTTGAACTTTCTTTTGCGTTGACAATTCCGATGAGTTCACCATTTGAATTAAATAATCCTCCTCCTGAGTTTCCAGGGTTAATGGCGGCATCTGTTTGCAGAAGTGTCATCGTTTCATCATTGATTGTGATTTGACGATCTGTGGCAGAAATGATTCCAGTTGTGACAGTGCCACCAAGTTCTCCTAAAGGATTTCCTATCGCAATGGCAGGATCGCCAACTTGTAATGTGTCCGAATCACCTAATGTGGCTGGTGTAAGATCTTTTGCATCAATTTTAATGACGGCTAAATCTGTTTGTGAATCCGTTCCTACTAGTGTTGCATCATAAGATTCTCCTGTGGTTAATGTAACGCTTAGGCTTGTTGCATCTTCAACAACATGATTGTTTGTAACAATGTAACCATCTTCACTTAGAATAACGCCGCTTCCAGCTCCTTGAGATACGGATTGACCAAAGTAAGTGGAACTTGATACGGATTCTGTATTAATTTCTACAACGCTCGGTTTACATTTTTCAGCAATATCAGAGACATCAGATATTTTTACGCTTCCATTTGATGAACTACCTGTTGATTGTTGAATGGTAACAGATGTATTGTTTGATCCAACTTTACTTCCTATATATCCGGCTCCAAAACCGATGATAGAAGATAATAACACACAGGCAATAACAACGATAACCATGTTGTTTGCGGGTATATATTTTTTTGGCTTAAATTTTGGGGGTTGTTCTCTCATAAATTTTGCACTCCTTTTTTTTCGTTTAGGTATAGTATACACCATCGTTTTATACAAAAAATGTGAAATGTTGTTATTTTAATTCGGTAAAATTAGGTTTTATATTTGGAGAGTGTTATAATAGGTACATAAAGAACGCATTAAAAGGAGGTATATTAATGCCAAAAAAATTAACGAAAGCAGTTACAAATAAAAAAACAGAGACAATAGAGACTAAAGATAATACTGCTAAAGAGGTAGAAACTAAACCAGCTGAAAAGAAGACTGCGACAAAGCCTGTAACTAAGAAAGTGACTGAACCTGTAGCTAAAAAAGAAACAGTTAAGCCAGTAGAAAAGAAGGTTGCTACAAAACCTGCAGCCAAAAAAGCTACAGTTAAGAAAACTGTAGAAAAAAAGGTTGAAGAAAAGCCTGTAGCTAAACCAGCTGAAAAGAAGACTGAAGCAAAATCTGCAACTAAGAAAGTGGTTAAGCCTGCAGCTAAAAAAACTGCAGAAAAGAAGTCTGCAACAAAAAAAGTAGCTAAACCAGCTGAAAAGAAGACTGCGACAAAGCTTGTAACTAAGAAAGTGACTAAACCTGTAGCTAAAAAAGAAACAGTTAAGAAACCGGTAGCAAAGAAACCTGCAACTAAGAAAAATGCATCGAAGAAGGTAGATCAGTATAATAAATTATCTTTAGATACATGTTTTGATTTACTACGTTCTATGGGAGCTGAATTAAGTCATGATGATATCGTTAAAGGATTAATGGTCAATCCAGATGTTTCAAAATTTAGTGAAGAGTTGGTAGAAAAGTACAACTTGAAAGGTAAATATAAATTTGAAGAAGATGGATATGATGAAGATTTAGTTTATGTAGTGGTACAAAAGGTGTATGATACTGCAGATGTGAAACCAACTTCAGTTGAAGATTTAAAAGCAGATATTGATCAAGCAATGGCTTATACATTTGTTGATGAAACTAAGGATAGCCAAGAATATAATCGTCAATTTGATATCATGAGAAAGGTTTTAGTTGTAGCTCAGAATAAAGATGTTCATGATTCTAAAATCTTAGATGATGAAATTAATGTGGACACAGAAAAATTTATCGTTGAATTTATGGATTTAGCGTATAAAGTATTAAAAACATGGAAATATGAAGATGTTGATTATTATGAACACTTTATCTTTGCGGTATTATCTCAATTTGAAAACTTACACAAACTTTACCATAATCGCATTATGATGGATGTTGCTGATTTATATATCTTGCACGGAGATTATGGTTTAGGAGATGCAGATTACGGATATATCTTAAGAGAAAATCAAATTAAAGACTATATTTACTATCGCTATGCATCTGTGTATGAAGCAATTGATTTTGATAAAGCAAAACAAATTGCATCTTCAGCTTTGCAATTTGTAGATGATCGCTATACGTATTATCCAAATATTATTGCGATTTTAGAAAAATAGTTAGAATTATGGATTGAAAACTTGATTTTTCAATCCGTTTTTTTTATTATATAGCATGCATATACTTTATCAAGGAGGTAATTATGGCAGCTTCTAAAATTCCAGTTTGGATTAAACAATGTCTAGATCAATATGGAAATTGTGCTTGCGGACGCGCAATTACTAAAAAGATTGGAAAAGATAAATTGGTAGAACTTCTTGAAAACGAAGGATATCCATGTGAGTTGGAAATTCGCAGTGATCAAAAAGATAAGAGTGCATATCCTAAAGATGGTACATATATTTTGACTTTAAAAAATCATCAAACGGTTATAACAAATGAAAACGATGCTTAATGCATCGTTAATTTTTTTATAATTTCTTGTGTAAATTCTTTGGTTGTAGCTTGTCCACCTAAATCTGGAGTGAGAACCTTATGCTCTTTAAATACATCGTTTATGGCATTTCTTATGTTAGATGAAATCTCTTTTTGGTTTAAATCATCTAACATCAAACAAGCGGATAATAAGAGGGCACTTGGATTCGCAATGCCTTTTCCAGCAATATCAGGTGCAGAACCATGCACAGCTTCATACATCGCGTATTCATCTCCTTTGTTGCAGCTAGGAAGTAAACCGAGACCACCAATCAGACCACTTGTTAAATCAGAAACGATATCCCCATATAGATTTGGCATAACCATCACATCAAATTTTTCAGGATGCATAACCAACTGCATACATGTGTTATCTACAATCATTGAATCTGCTTCAATTTCTGGATATTCTTTCGCAATCTCGTTAAAGATAGAAAGGAACAGCCCATCACTTTGTTTTAAAATGTTTGCCTTATGAACACAAGTACATTTTTTTCTTTGATTCTCTTTACAATATTCAAAAGCAGCACGAATGATTCTTTGACTTGCACTTTTAGTAATGATTTTATAAGCGTAGACTGTATTATCATCAATAATTTCTTCTTTACCGACATATAAATCTTCTGTGTTTTCTCTAAAAGTTACAATATCCACATTTTTAAAAGGTGTTTCAATACATGGATTTGTTTTTGCGGGGCGAATATTTGCCCATAAATTATACTTATTTCTCAAAGTTACATTTAATGAACGAAACCCTTTTCCAATTGGCGTTGTGATGGGAGACTTTAATAAAATTTTAT
Organism: Waltera intestinalis; assembly: GCA_963595075.1. GTDB lineage: Bacteria > Bacillota_I > Bacilli_A > Erysipelotrichales > Erysipelotrichaceae > Holdemanella. The sequence continues at coordinate 31,670 of CAVBGZ010000008.1, read as the reverse complement.
TTTTTTCATAAGAGGCAAAGGCTTCATCTGGAATATATTTTCCTGTTGTTTCATAAACTTTGGCACCTACATTAAAAAATTCAAAATCTAAATCTGCCTTAGCAGCCTGTAAAATTTCAATAACGGCATCTGTGATTTCAGGACCGATGCCATCTCCTTTAAATACTGTTATTGTCGTCATAATTTTCTCCTTTTTCACCTACATATATATTGGCAGGCCTTATTAATTTTCGGTTGGATTGTCTATTTTCAAGATGATGAGCAATCCATCCTGCAGTTCTGCTTATTGCGAATAATGGTGTGAATAAATCATTTTCCATTCCTAACATAGAATAAACGTAACCAGAGTAGAAATCTACATTTGCGCAGACATCAACGCCTTTTCTTTCTTTCATAACTTCAATAGCTACATTTTCAAACGCGTGAATACAATTATAGATTTCAATTTGATTTTTTTCTTCAGCCAAAGCTTTACATTCTTTTTGAATGATTTTAGCCCTAGGATCTGATTTTGTATAAATCGCATGACCAATACCATAAATCAATCCACTATGGTCAAAAAAATCTTTATCTAAAATCCGATTGGCTACTTTCTTTAGGGTCATAGAATCGGTTGTAAATCCTACTTCATGGAAGATAGCTTTGAACATTTCAGTGACTTTTGCGTTGGCTCCACCATGCTTTGGCCCCTTTAATGAGCCTATAGCTGCCGAAATACATGAATAAATATCTGTGCCCGTACTTGAAATAACTACATTTGCGAAAGTTGAATTGTTTCCTCCTCCATGATCTGCATGAACCATCAATAATTTATCCATAGTGATGGCTTCTTGTTTTGTATAGTTTTCACTACCTCTAGACATAATGAGAATGTTTTCGGCTAAACTTAGATTTGGATTCGGATATTGTTTGAAAGCTTTGCTGCGAGCATATGAAAAAGTAAATAATGGTATTGTCGCAACAATATTTATACCTTTCATCATTCTTTCTTCTAAATCGTCTGTATCTGCACTAGGATCTTTTGCGTATAATTTTAAAACTTCAATCTGTAAAGCGTTTAATACGTTACTTGTTTCATACTGTAGATCTACAGGACCAATTTTAAAATGTAGTAAATAGTCTCTGAATTCTTTTAATTGTTCTTTTGTTGGAAGTTTCCCAAAAATTAGTAAATAAGCAACTTCTTCAAAACCATGAATTTCATCACAAGGACGATTCACTAAATCTTCTATAGAATATCCTCTATATATTAATTTTCCATCGATGTTGTATTTTTTGTTGTGAACAATTTTATACCCGATTACATCACAAATTTTGGTAAGCCCAACTTTTACGCCTGTGCCATTTTCATTTCTTAAACCGGCCTTTACACGATATCTAGAATAAAGAGAAGGATCAATATAATTGTCTTTTTCGTTTTCTAAATACAATTCTTTCAAAGTTTTCATAGCATACCTTCTTTCGTTTGTTACATATTATAACATATTCTTTCATTGTGTTACATTTTTTGTTATAATAATTTTCATAGGAGGCTTGGAAAATGGAAAATTTAACGTATAAGATATTAAGAAAGCACTTATTAAAAGGGGAATTAAAGAAAGGAAACCCGATTGAAATAAAGATTGATCAAACTTTAACACAAGATGCAACCGGAACCATGGCCTATATGCAGTTTGAAGCTATGGGAGTGAAGAAGGTGAAAACAGAACTCTCTGTTAGTTATGTAGATCATAACACTTTACAAAGTGGTTTTATGAATGCAGATGATCATGCTTACCTTCAAAGTGTTGCAAGTAAATATGGTATTTATTTTTCTAAACCTGGAAATGGAATTTGTCATCAAGTTCATTTGGAACGTTTTGCTAAACCTGGAAAAACTTTAATTGGATCGGATTCACATACTCCTACAGCTGGTGCTATGGCCAGTTTGGCTTTTGGTGCTGGAGGGCTTGATGTTGCAAAAGCTATGGCAGGCATTGGTTATCGATTAAGTTGTCCTAGTGTAGTGAATGTTAAGCTTACTGGAAAACTATCGCATGGTGTTTCAAGTAAAGATATTATTTTGAAGCTTTTACAATTGTTAAGTGTAAAAGGCGGAGTTGGAAAAGTTTTCGAGTATACGGGTGAAGGTGTTAAAAATTTAAGTGTATACCAAAGAGCTACGATTACGAATATGGGTGCTGAACTTGGGGCTACAACTTCTATATTTCCAAGTGATGAAACTACAAAAGAGTTCTTAAAACGTCAAAATCGTGAACAGGATTATGTACAGATGCAACCAGATCCAGGATGCGATTATGATGAAATTGTTGAAATTGATTTATCAAGCCTTGTACCATTGATCGCATGTCCTAATAGTCCTGATGCTGTTAAAGAAGTAAAAATGTTAGTTGGCAAAAAGGTCGACCAAGTTGCGATTGGATCATGTACAAATTCAGGCTATGAAGATTTGATGCGTGTCGCATCCATTTTAAAAGGACATAAAATTGCACATAATGTAAGCTTAGTTATTTCTCCAGGATCAAGACAAGTATTGATGAAATTAATTGAAAATGGAGCACTCGCAACATTTGTATCGTGTGGTGCACGTATTTTAGAATGTACTTGTGGACCATGTATAGGTATGGGACAAAGCCCAAAAAGTGATGCGGTAAGTTTAAGAACATTTAATCGAAATTTTTATGGACGTAGCGGAACTTTAAGTGCAGGAATTTATTTGGTTTCTCCAGAAGTTGCAGCTATGAGTGCAATTACAGGTGTAATCAGTGATCCTAGCTCTTTAGATTATCCGGATGATTTTGAAATGGAAAAATCATATATTGATGATTCGTTAATTTATGAGCCAAGCCAAGATCCAGACAGTGTTGAAATTGTTCGTGGTCCTAATATTAAACCTTTACCTCAAAATGACAAAATGCCAGAAACAATCGATAAAAAAGTTGTAATTAAGTTACCAGATAATATTACGACAGATCATATTGCTCCAGCGGGAGCGAAAGTTTTACCTTATCGTTCAAATATTGAAAAACTTTCTACTTTTGTATTTGAAAATAATAAGCCACATTTTGATGAAGTTTGTAAAGAAAATGGTGGAGGTATAATCTTAGCAGGAGAAAATTATGGCCAAGGTTCTTCAAGAGAACATGCAGCTTTAGCTCCGATGTATTTAGGAATCAAGGCTGTTCTCGCGAAATCTTTTGCTCGTATCCATTTGGCAAATTTAATTAATTTTGGTATTTTGCCAATGACATTTAAAGATAAATCGGATTATGACAAAATAGATGAGTTAGATGAGTTGAAGATTGAACATGTTTCATCTTTATATACGAGTCTAGAGATGGAAGTTATCAATGTAACAAAGAATGAAAGTTATAAGGTAGATTGCCCATTATCTAAAGAAGATATTGATATTTTATTGGCAGGAGGCGCTTTAAACTATATTCGCCAAATGCAATAAGCATTCCAAACGGAGTGCTTTTTTTGTATAATATTCTCATCTTGTGGAGGAAATTATGATTAAAGAAATTGATTTAATTTGTCCAAATTGTAATCATCATTTTAAAGCGAATGTATATCCATCTATTAATGTACAAATGGATGAAGGGATAAAAAATAAAATATTAACGGGAAAACTATTCGATTTTGAATGTTGCCATTGTCATTCTCATTTTGAAGTGAGTTATCCATGTTTATATCATGATATGGATTTAAAACTTATGATTCAATTCGTTATCGACAATAAGGAAGATATAAAACAGGAAATACCAAAAGATTATGTTTTTCGCGTTGTAGATTCTTATCGTTCATGGATTGAAAAAATATTGATTTTTGATTCGAATTTAGATGATCGATATATGGAATTATATAAACTACTTGTTTTATCTCAATATGAACAAAGAGAAAATCTCAATGGACTCTATTATTGGAATGTGAATGGTACTTATGCGTTAGCGCTTGATGAAAAAGAAACATCGACATTTCATTACATGCCTTTTAATAAAGATGTGTATGATCAGGTTGTGCAAGTTTTCAAAGATGAAATTGATCAACCTGTAATTGTAGATTCTGCATGGGCTATCTCTCAAACGAAAGGTTAAACACATGCTTCAGGCAATATTGGAATGTATAGATTTATTACATGTTGGATATCGAGTAGAATCTAAAATAGATTCGCGTATTCTAAACATCTATCACTTGTTAAAAATTGAAAATAAAATCGATAAACAATATTTTATGCATATTGATGCAATTTTAAAAAAAGATATTCATACACTAAATGAAGACGAAATTTGTACGTATTTAACATATCTATTTGAAAAAGACAAAATAGTTGTACATACATTAAAAAATTGTATAGAATCTGGATTATTTAAAGAAATTTTATTGCGATATGTCCGTTTACATGAATCCGACTCTTTACAATGTATTAAGCTTACTAGAGATTTAAGAAATCAATGGCATTATTCCAGCTTATATGAGGAAGTTATGCAAAAATTGACGATTTCAAGTTCAGGAAGAGTTTATTTGACAAGATATATTATAGAAAAGGATGGCTTAAAATCGCTAAAGACAGAGCAGGCAAGAATTTGTGTTGAAGATGCTGCGATGATCTTAGAACAAATGCAAAATTTAAAATTAGATTCAAAAGAAAATATTGAAGATAAATGGGAATTAAAATGTTATAAAAACGTGAGCGGAAAGAATCGTCTTGTAAAAACAATTATTGGAAATGATCCAATGAGTGAGTTGAATGAAAGAATGGTTTCTATCCTTCCGTTTGATCATGTATTCGGATTTGGGGGATCTTTATATTCATGGAAAAAATAAGAATAGGAGTTTTAGGATTAGGTAATATTTCACATCGAGTTATACAAGGTATTCAATTTTCTAAGAATGCAGAACTCTATGCAGTATGCAGCCGTAGCTTAGATAAAGCCAAGTTATTTAAAGAAACATATCATGCGTGCGCTTGCTTTGATTCTTATACGGATATGTTGGAAGATCCAAATGTAGATATGGTATATATTTGTACTCCCAATTATTTACATTTAAAACATATCATGATGGCTTTAAATATGAAAAAGAATGTCGTGTGTGAAAAGCCAATGTGTTTATCTATTAAAGATTTAAATGAATGTTTTGAATTGGCTTATAAACAGAAATGCTTTTTAATGGAAGCGCATAAAACTGTTTTTACGCCGTTAAATCAAAAATTATATCAACTTATTCAGAATAATGGAATTGGAAAGGTGATATCGATAGAAGCTCAATATGCGACCAAATTAGTAAAACCTATATCATCATGGCATTTTGATCAAGAAGGAGCAGGGTGTATGTATGATATTGGAGTATATCCAATATGCTTATCCAACTTTATGGCAAATAGCCCAATTAAAAATGTATATAGAATAAAGGATCAAGCCTTAATTGAATATGAGAATGGATGCATTGGACATATTGCGACAAGTTGGGATTGTACAATGGAAAATACAGCACATATTTACGGAGAAGATGGAAATATAATCTATAAAAATTTTTGGAAAGGCACAGAAGCTTTCGTAAAAGATAAGCAAATTTGTGTCCAACAAGATTCAGATTTTACTGGAGAAATTGAGCATGCGGCCTATTGTATAAAAAAAGGACTTATTGAAAGTCCAATTATGTCACGTTTTGCGAGTGAACAAATTCTTAAAGTGATTGAGGCCTAGTAAGGTATAATGTGATTTTCCTTGATAGAAGATGAGCATATAAAGACACAATACTTCCAGTTAAGAAAGATGCGATAATTGTTCCGATACCAACTGAATTGCAGTTATGTAATAAAATTAGAGATAGCAAAATAGAAGAAATCGTAAAAAGAATATCAGAAATTACTTTTAATTTTCCAAAAGATATTCTTAGCTTGTGAGATAAGGCTCCAACTAGACCTTCGTATGGCATGACAGTAAGGTTGGACTCTAAAGTAAGTTCGATTCCTAAAGCCATGATGCAACAAGCAATCATCGCAACAATAATTTGTTCAACAAGACCATGAGGTTGAATTTGTACTAAAAATATGGAAGTGATTTTAATTAGATAAGAGTATATAAATGTTATGCCTAACTGCACGATTTGTGTTTTTCCAAAATTTCTAATAAGGATAGCCTCAAATACTAGGCATAAAGAATTAACAACAAAATTAAAGAAGGCATAACTTCCAGGTAATAGATAAGTAAGGGTAAGAGCTAAAGAACAAGATGGAGATACACCAAGAGCCGCATTGATAAATAAATTTGATCCAATCGATAAAATAAAAATTCCTAATAAGTAGATTTGTAATTTTTTGACCATGATCTCCTCCTTGAAACTGTTTGTATTATAAATGTATGAATTTTAGAAGACAATTCGATGTTTGCATGGTATTATTCCATTATGGAATAGAAGGATATTTTATGGAAATAGAAAATTTGAAGTATTTCGTTGTGTTATGTGAAAAAAAGAAATTTATTGACGCTGCATATGAGTGTAATTTATCGCAATCGAGTTTGTCTAAAAAAATGAAAAAATTGGAAGCAGAGTTGAATGTACAATTATTAAATCGTTCAGCTCACGAAACAACTTTGACAAAAGAAGGACAACAATTTTATAAATACGCCAAACAAATCCTTCGTATTTATGAAAAGGCTTTGTCAGAAATTCATTCTAATTCGATACGATTAGCATGCATGAGTGTGTTATCTCCTTATCATATTGCGAAAACACTGTATGATTTTTCTTCTCTTCATAAAAATGTTGATTTGTATGTGAAAGAAAGTAACGCAAAATACGTACTCGATCATATACAAGAATATGACTTAGTCATGATCAGAGAATATTTATTGAAGGACAAAAATGAATTTCAAATATATCCATTTGTAGACGATGAACTTTGTGTTGTGGTGTCAAATTCTCACCCGCTTGCTAAAAAAGAAAATATTTGGTTAAAAGATATAAAACATGAATCTTTGGTTTTTCCTGAAAAAGGATCGGGAGGATATGAAATATTTGTTGATTCATGCTTGAAAGCCGGATTTGAACCAAACATTGCGTATGAAATGCCGCATACGAGTACAATGTTTAGCTTTGTTCAAGAAAATGTAGGTGTCGCTTTATCTTTTAAAAAGGTGTACCAGGAATTTAGTGATACAAAAATTAAAATGTTGTCTTTAAAAGATGATTTGCATTATCCAATTGTATTGGCGCATAAAAAAGAGAAAAAATTAACACCTATTCAAAAAGAATTTGTGAATTATTGCAATTGTAAAAATTTACATTTATAATTGACGCATATTTACATTTCTGATAAACTATTTTCAAAGCAATGAAGAGAATAGTAAATAAGTTATATTGTTTGTAGAGACTTCTTGGTTGGTGCAAAAGAAGAACAAGGCTTATTGAAACACATCTTGGAGCAGTGAAGATGAAATAGAGTAGTTTTCAACGTATTCCTTACGTTACAAGGTTTGAGGCTAATTTGATGGATTAGTAAAATAAGGTGGAACCACGTAAGTTTAGACTTTCGTCCTTTGGACGGAAGTCTTTTTGTTTATATAGGAGGATGTACATATGAGACAAATTGAAATTCCAGCAGGTATGAAAGATACAATTTTACAAGAGTGTGAAAAAAAGAGATTTTTACAAAATAAAATAGAATCTATATTTGAATCGTACGGATATCAAGAAATTATTACTCCGTCCATTGAATTTTATAAAACATATGATCATGCGTTTGAATCATTAAATTCATCAGATCTATATAAATTTTTTGATGAGAATGGTGACATACTCGCATTACGTATGGATATGACGGTTCCTATTGCTCGTGTATGTGCATCTAAATTTAAAGATATGAAACCTCCTTTTCGCTTTCGTTATACTTCTAATGTTTTTAAGGTGAGACAGAAATTTGCAGGAAAAAGAAGTGAAGTCAGCGATTGTGGTATTGAATTGATAGGACTTGATGAAAAGAACGATGCAGAAATTCTTGTTTTGGCATTGGATGTCATGAAAAATTTTAAAGAATATACTTTGGAAATTGGCAATGTGAATTTTTTTCAGGCCGCATGTAAAGTGCTACGTTTCAATGAGGATGAGAAAAAGAAACTTGCTGATTTAATTGACAGAAAAAGTATGGTTGATTTAGAACAATATTTGCATTCTTTATATTTGAGTGAAGATATTGTCCATTTCTTTATGGAATTACCTTTTCTATGTGGAAATGTGGATGTGTTGGATAAAGCGTATCAATACTGTTTCGATTCTTCATTAAAGGCTGTTCTTGATTCGATGAAAGAATGTATTTCTATCTTAGAAGAGATTGGATATGAAAAACATATTACAATTGATTTAGGGAAGGTTCCTCATCTTGATTACTATACGGGTATCATTTTTGAAGGCTATGTTTCAGGTGTTGGTATTAGTGTTTTAAGTGGTGGTCGTTATGATCATTTATTAGAAAAATTTGGAAGAGATTTACCAGCAATTGGTTTTAGTGTAAAGCTGGATCCACTTGTAGGACAAGTGCAGTTAGAAGAGAAGAAAGTTGTTTCAATCTATTATCCAAAAAATAAACTCGCTTTGGCATTAAAAAAAGCAGAAGAATTAAGAGTGGATAAAATTGTGCAATTGAAAGAATACCAAGGAGAGAACATTCTTTTAAAGGAGGAAGTACGATGAGTTTATCAATCGCATTAACGAAAGGTCGTTTGGAAAAGAAAACTGTTGAAATGTTAGAATGCTGCGGATATGGAATTCAACCTTTAAAAGATAAAGGTAGAGCTCTAGTCTTTCAAGATGAAGTGTTTGACATCAAATATTTTCTTGTGAAATCGAATGATTGTATTACATATGTTTCTCACGGTGTAGCCGATATTGGAGTTGTTGGAAAGGATACACTTCTAGAAAAAGAGAATGATGCTTATGAATTATTAGATTTAGAAATTGGTAAATGCAAATTTATTGTTGCTTCTTTACCTGAAAATCAACTGTTTTCAAAAGTTGGGCACATAAAGATTGGAACAAAATATCCAACCGTAGCGAAAAAATATTTTTTATCTAAAGGCATGGATGTAGAAATAATTAAGATCGATGGATCGGTTGAATTGACTCCAATCTTAGGCTTGTGTGATGGCATTGTAGATATCATGGAAACAGGAACAACTCTAAAAGAGAATGGATTGATTGTTTTAGATACAGTTTGTGATATTAGTGCACGAGTCATCGTTAATAAGGCAAGTTTTAAATTAAAACATGAAGAAGTGATGAAGGTTTTAGATGATTTGAAAAGGATGGTGAAACAAAATGTTGGCGCAGATCGATAAGAAAAATCCAAAAGAATTAAAAGACTATTTAATGTCTCGTATACAAGATATTGATTCTTCTATTTTGGTTCGAACAAATGAAATCTTAAAAGATGTTCGTGAAAATGGGGATGTTGCACTAAAAAAATATACCTCTCAATTTGATGGGGTTGAATTAAGTGATATTCGAGTCACAGAAACAGAAATTTCAAAACAAATTGAAAAATGTGATCCTGGTTTTTGTCAGGCTATGCAGATGGCAAAAAAGAATATCGTTGATTTTCATAGACTTCAAAAACAAAATGGATATCTACTACAAAAAGAAAAAGGGATTTATTTGGGACAAAGAGTTTTACCTTTAGATAAAGTTGGAATTTATGTTCCAGGAGGAAGAGCACAATATCCAAGTAGTGTTTTAATGAATGCGTTACCTGCCCATGTAGCCGGTGTCAATAAAATTATTATGGTGACACCTCCAGATAAAAATGGATCTATCCATCCAAATATTGCCTATGCAGCTAGACTTGCTGGTGTGGATGAAATATATAAAGTAGGTGGTGCACAAGCCATTGGAGCTTTAGCGTATGGTACGGAAACAATAAATCGTGTTGACAAAATTGTAGGGCCAGGAAATATTTTCGTGGCGGCAGCAAAAAAATTGGTTTTTGGAACAGTCGATATTGATATGATTGCTGGACCAAGTGAAATATTGGTGGTTGCAGATGATGAAGCAAATCCTCGTTATGTTGCGGCAGATTTGTTGTCACAAGCAGAACACGATCCAATGGCAAGTGCTATCTTGTTGTCAACAAGTCAAAATTTGATTGATCAAGTCAATCAAGAATTGAAAAAACAGAGTGCTGTTTTACCAAAGCGTGAAATTGTAGAAAAATCTCTTGAGCAATATGGAAAATCTATTCTTTGTGATTCTATTGAAGAATGTATATCTTATGCTAATGAAATTGCTCCTGAACATTTAGAATTAATGGTTAAAGATCCTATGAATGTTTTGGGCTTGGTGAAAAATGCAGGTAGTGTATTTATGGGCTATTATACATGTGAAAGTATTGGAGATTATTTTGGTGGAACCAATCACGTATTACCAACAAGTGGAACGGCTCGATTTTCAAGTGCTTTGTCCGTAGATAGTTTTATAAAAAAATCTTCATATTTACACTATACTCAGCAAGCAATACAAGAATATGGTACATATATTGAAAAAATGGCTGAGGAAGAGCATTTACAAGCACATGCCAATGCGGTCAAAGTGAGGTTATAAGTATGGAATATAAAGTACATCAACAGTCTGGAATTCTTTTAAATGCCAATGAAGCAAGCTATTCTTTGGATGCAGACATTTTAGATGAGATAAAAAGTAATTTGGATACAATTTCACTCAATCGGTATCCAGATACTACATGTAAAAAATTACATGAATCTTATGCTTCTTTAATAGGTGTAGATGCTTCATGGGTATTATCCGGAAATGGTTCAGATCAAATGATTGGTTTTTTAGTACAAAAGTTTTTGGGTAAAGATAAAAAATTATGTACACTTGCTCCTGATTTTTCTATGTATGATTATTATGCGCAAGCGTATGGTAGTGAAGTTTTAAAATTTCAAACTTTGGAAGATGGCTCTTTTTCAATCGATTCTTTTATTGATTTTGGAAAAGAAAATAAAGTGGATATGATTTTGTTTTCGAATCCAAATAATCCAACGGGCCATGTGATATCTAAAACAGAAATGATTCAGATTGCTTCTTCTTTTTGTAACATACCTGTTGTATTTGATGAAGCTTACATGGAATTTGCGGATGAAAGTGCTATTGATTTATTAGCTAAATATCCAAATGTATTTGTATTACGTACATTATCAAAGGCATATGGACTTGCAGGTATTCGTTGCGGATTTATGATTTCTCAAAAAGTACCTTCTTTACAAAGCTCATTTGTTCCTTATGCTTTAAATTCTGTAACGCAAATGATTGCTTGTACAGTTTTGAAGTATGCCAATCGATATGATTCACGTATTGAAGATATAAAACATGAAAGAGATCGTATGTATGAAGTTTTATCATCCTTTAAAAAATTGGTTGTTTATCCTTCTTGTGCAAATTTTATTTATGGAAAAAGCCAATATAAGAAGAGAATGATGGAATTGTTGGCAGAAGAAGATATCGTGATTCGTAATTATGATAATGAATGCTTTCGAATTACAGTATCGAATCAAGAAGAAAATGAATTGGTTTTACAAGTCTTAAAACGTTTTGAGGAGGAATAGATATGCGAATGGCATCAAAAGAAAGAAATACAAAAGAAACTAAAATCAAATGTGAAATCAATTTGGATGGTACTGGTAAAAGTGATATTTCTACGGGTATTGGCTTTTTTGATCATATGTTGACTTTGTTTTCGTTTCATTCTGGATTTGATTTAAATCTTCATGCTCAAGGGGATTTAGAAGTTTGCGATCATCATACCATTGAGGATTGCGGCATTCTTTTGGGAACTCTTATAAAGGAAGCGTTAGGAGATCGTGTAGGTATTGCACGTTATGGCAGTATGAATCTTCCGATGGATGAAACTTTATGTAACGTTACTCTTGATATTAGTGGAAGACCTTATCTTGTATATCATTGTGATTTAAAAAGAGAAAATGTTGGAGCAATGTCATGTGAGATGGTGGAAGAATTTTTCCGTGCTGTTGCCATAGCGAGTGGCATCACTTTACATATTAATGTGTATTATGGATCAAATGATCATCATAAAATCGAAGCTATTTTTAAAGCTTTTGGTAGAGCTTTAAAACAGGCAACTCAGATTGTATCGGATGAAATTCCTAGTTCAAAGGGAGTGTTAGAATGATAGGAATCATTGATTATGGAATGGGGAACCTTCATAGCGTAAAAAACGCATGCGATCGACTTGGATTGGACAGTGTTATTTCAAGTGATATTTCTGTTTTGGATGGATGTTCTAAATTGATTTTACCTGGTGTTGGTGCTTTTCAAGATTGTATGAAATCTTTGAAAGAAACAGGGCTCTTTGATTATATTAATCAAAGAGTTTCAAAGGGAACGTATTTATTAGGCATTTGTTTAGGTATGCAGGCATTATTTGAATCGAGTCAAGAAAATGGATATTGTCAAGGTTTTGGCTTTTTAAAGGGTGAAGTTGTATATATGGATGACTTAAGTGTACGTATTCCTCAAATTGGATGGAATGTATTAGAAAAAAATCAAGATCATATTTTGTTTGAAAAACTGTCTTCTCCATATGTTTATTATGTTCATTCTTACTATGCTAAAAATGTAGATGAAAAAGATTTAATAGGTTATTCCACTTATGGAAATATGAAAATTACTGGACTTGTTATTCATGATCATATTATGGGGTGTCAATTCCATCCTGAAAAAAGTGGAGAAGATGGTTTGAAAATCTTGGAGTATTTTGGAAAGGAGTTTGTATGATTATATTACCAGCTATTGATATTTTGGATGGAAAACCTGTCCGTCTTTATCAGGGAAATTATGATCAATCGATGCAGGTTGCCAATGATGTATTAGAGACCGCAAAGCTCTTTTCTAACTTGGGTGCAAAGCAGATTCATATAGTAGATTTAAATGGGGCAAAAGAGGGAAGCAAAGTGAATGCAAAGCTTATCTGTAAAATTGCTCAGGAAATATCAGTTCCTATTGAAGTTGGCGGAGGTATTCGTGACTTTGAAAGTATTTCTTATTATATAGAGCATGGTGTAAGTCGTGTTATTTTAGGTACTTCGGCTTTAAAGGATGAAGTATTATTAGAAAAGGCACTTGATGTATATGGGGATAAAATTGCGGTTGGACTTGACTGCAAAGATGGATATGTTCAAGCGAATGGATGGTTAGAATCAAGTAAAGAATATTATTTAGATTTTGCCCAAAAAATGGAATCAAAAGGAGTATCAACTTTAATTTTTACCGATATCTCTAAGGATGGGACTTTGATGGGTCCTAATCTTGAAATGCTAAAAAAATTAAGCGATTCTGTTTCTTGTCAAATTATTGCGAGTGGTGGAATTAAAGATATTGAACATATTCAATCTTTAAAAGATTTGAAATTGTATGGTGCAATTACTGGCAAGGCTATGTATTCGAATACTTTAGATTTACGTGAAGCAATTGAACTATGTAAGGAGTGATAGATATGCTTACAAAAAGAATCATTCCATGTTTGGATGTAAAGGATGGAAATGTAGTGAAGGGAATCAATTTTCTTGGATTAAAAGAGGTTGGTGATCCTGTTTCATTAGCAAAATCATATTATCAACAAGGTGCGGATGAATTGGTTTTTTTGGATATTAGTGCAACTCATGAAAAAAGAGATACAATGGTAGATGTTGTTCGAAAAGTGGCTAAAGAAATCTATATTCCTTTTACGGTTGGTGGTGGCATTCGTACTATAGAAGATATTCGAAAGATGTTGCTTGCAGGAGCGGATAAAGTCAGTTTAAATAGTGCAGCTATTTTAAATCCTGAATTGATTCATCAGGGCGCTTTAAAATTTGGAAATCAATGTATAGTTCTTGCGGTTGATGCAAAGAAAAGAGAAGATAATACAGGATGGAATGTGTATATTGAAGGTGGAAGAAAAGATACTGGACTTGATTGTATTGAATGGATTAAACAAGGAGTGCAACTAGGCGCAGGAGAAATTTTACTAACTAGCATGGATCAGGATGGATGTCAAAATGGATTTGACCTCGAATTGTATGAGACTGTATCTAAAGTTGTGAATGTTCCTGTTATTTGTAGTGGTGGATGTGGTTGTTTAGAAGATTTTTATAATGGATTAAAATATAGTGATGCGGCTTTAGCTGCTAGTTTATTTCACTATGAAACATTAACAGTACAAGAAGTCAAACAATATTTAAAACAGAAGGGAGTGCCTGTGAGAATATGATGGAATTAGATTTTAATAAGGGGAATGGTCTTATACCATGTATTGTGCAAGATGTGCATTCGAAAAAAGTGTTGATGTTAGCTTATATGAATGAAGAAAGTTATCAAAAGACAGTAAAGACAAAATTAGCTACATTTTACAGCCGTTCAAGAAAATCTTTATGGGTTAAGGGTGAAACGAGTGGGCACTTTCAGCATGTTGAACAAATATTGATTGATTGTGATGGTGATACGATTTTATTACTTGTAAATGCAGATGGGCCTGCATGTCACACAGGACATACAACTTGTTTTTATAGAGATGAATTTGGAGATGAAGTCGATGAGTGAAATGATTGATGTATACGATGGTAATCGTCATAAAACGGGTAAAGTCGTGGATCGAAAAAGCTATTTATATGAAGAAAATGAATATATGATGTATGTACTTGCTTTGATTGAAAATGAAGATGGCCAATTCTTATTAACACAAAGATCATTAAATAAAAAATGGGCACCTGGTGCTTTTGAAATTTGTGGTGGTGGGGCCATGAGTGGAGAATCAAGTTACGAAGCGATTATTCGTGAGGTAAAAGAAGAAGTAGGACTTGATGTTTTTAATGGGCAGGTTGTTTATTCTTATTTTAATGAGGATCCTAAACGAAAAGATAATTACTTTGTCGATATTTATCATTTTAAATTTGACTTCAAATTAAATGATGTAATTTTACATGATGGGGAAACGATTTCTTGCCGACTTTCAACGGCTGAAGAAATTAAAAAAGATTCAAGCATTCTCCATTATGAGCGTATTTTGAAAGCTTTACAAAACATAAATTATGAATTAAAATAACTTTGGCAGAGTAATCTGCCACAGAAGATGGGTTTATAGGGGTGGTGCCCTATAAAGATGGAGAAAAGAAGGATTGTAGATAAAATGTGGTGGTTTTATCTACGCAGAATTTTGTGAGCAAAGCGAAGATAATAATATTTTGTATCATAAAATTCTAGTAACAACTTGTTTAACAACTTGTTGTTACGAAAGCGGTTTAAGGAATTGATGATAACCTTAAACCTCTTTTTTTTGGGAGGATATATGAAATTTTCAAACTATTTAGGCAAAGAAAAAATGAAAAATGAAGATTTTATTGATTTGTATGTTGAACAATTAGAGCATTTAAACCAATCGGATTTAGATTGGGCATTACATTATGATTGTCAAGATGATGAAAATGAGTCTATACAATCTTTATTGATGGAGATGGTTTTCTCTTTTTATGCGACGGATTTAGTTATGATGGAGGATTATGAAAAGTTTCTTCATTTTGAAAAAGAAATTGTTGATATGAATCATCTTGAATTGCAAGCCTATTTGATCCATATTTTTCATCAGGATCGTGTTGTTCCTGGTAGCTTAATTATGAATGGGATTGGTCACCATCAATTATTGGATGTGCTTTGCCAATTAAAGATAAAGTTGTATAATTGAAAAGGTTAAAAAGGGAGCGTTTTCGATGGATTCAAGAAGTGCGATTGGTGTCTTTGATTCAGGTCTTGGTGGAATCAGTGTTTTAGAAACCATTCATGAAATTATGCCAAATGAGGATTTAATTTATTTAGGAGATAGTAAATATAATCCTTATGGAACAAAGACAAAAGAACAAATCACTCAGCGTTGTATTTCTATTTGTGATGAATTTAAAAATAGAGATGTTAAAGCAATTGTGATTGCGTGTAATACGGCAACAAGTGCTTGTGTAGATTTACTACGAAAGAGATATGATTTAGATATTGTAGGAATGGAACCTGCATTAAAAGTGGCTTGTGACTTAGGAAATCATCAAAGAATTGCGGTATGGGCAACAGAGTTAACGTTAAATGAAAAAAAGTTTGCACGTTTAATGGATCGATTTAAACAAGAGCACGAAATTATTAAAGTGGCTTGTCCTAAATTAGTTCGTATTGTTGAACAAGATCAATTGGACGATGAATGTGTTGTGAATGCTGCACTAGAAGAATATATTGATTCTAGTCACATAGAATCATTAGATAGTATTGTGTTAGGGTGTACGCACTTTCCTTTTTTTAAGGATCAATTGAGTAAATTAATTCCTAATGTTCGATTCATTGATGGTAGTGTGGGTACTACATTACATTTGAAATCTTTATTAGAAACGAAAGATTTATTAAATGATGCTAAACATATTGGACGTATTACTTGGCTAAATACGGATGAAACAAAAATTGAATTGTCAAAACGTTTGTTTAATAGATTGGAGAAATAAAATGAGTGAATTTGCATGGAAAAAATATGATGGAAAAACATTAGAAAAAGTAATGAGTTTTAATGATCAATACATGGATTTTTTATCCACTTCAAAAACAGAAAGAGCTTGTGTAAAGCATGCGATTGAACTGGCTGAAAAAGCAGGATATGTTGATATTAGGGATGTCATTAAAAATAAAACAGTTTTAAAGCCACAAGATAAAGTTTATGTGAATATGATGAATAAGTCATTGGCTTTGATGCATATTGGAGAAGATGCATTAGAAGATGGTATGAATATATTAGGAGCTCATATTGATAGTCCTCGTTTGGATTTAAAACAACATCCATTATATGAAGATGGGGATATTGCTTATTTAGATACACATTATTATGGTGGTGTAAAAAAATATCAATGGGTAACAATTCCATTGGCTATATGTGGAGTTGTTGTTTTGAAGGATGGAACAACAATTGATATTTCAATTGGAGATCATGAAGAGGATCCTGTATTTGTGATTAGTGATTTACTCATTCACTTGAGCGGCGATCAATTACAGAAAAAGGCTAGTGATGTGATTGAAGGCGAAGATTTAAATGTAACGGTTGGATCTATTCCTTTAGAGAATGAAGAAAAAGATGCGGTAAAGGCAAATGTTGTACGTATTTTGAAAGAAAAGTATGGCTTTGAAGAAGAGGATTTCATTAGTGCTGAATTAGAAGTCGTACCTGCAGGAAGAGCTAGAAGTTGTGGCTTTGATTCAAGTATGGTTTTAGGATATGGACATGATGACCGTGTATGTGCTTATACAAGTTTAATGGCTCAATTAGAGGCGAAAGATTTAAAACGTACGGGAGTATGTTTATTAGTGGATAAAGAAGAAGTTGGTTCTATTGGTGCTACTGGAATGCATTCTCGTTTCTTTGAAACGTTTGTTGCGGAAGTCTTAAATGCGTTAGGTGAATATTCAGAATTATCTGTGAAAAGAGCTATGGCGAATTCAACGATGCTTTCTAGTGATGTAGCGAATGCGCATGATCCAATCTATGGTTCAGCTTCAAGTCCTAGAAATCAGGCTATATTTGGCAAAGGAGTCGTTTTTGCGAAATATACGGGCGCTAGAGGAAAGAGCGGATGTAATGATGCGAATGCAGAATTTATGGCTTTAATTCGTCAAATTATGGATTCAAATGATGTTTCATGGCAAACGAGTGAACTTGGTAAAGTGGATCAAGGTGGTGGAGGTACCATCGCATATATCTTGGCTCAATATGGTATGCAGGTTATTGATTGTGGAGTTGCCTTACATAATATGCATGCACCTTTTGAGCTTGCTAGTAAAGCCGATATTTATGAGGCTTATAAGTGTTATTTAGCATTCTTACATTATGAAGGATAAGTTTATGAGCACTGTAACTTTAGTTGCGACAGATTTAGATGGTACTTTATTGAATGAAAAAAAAGAAGTGAGTTCAATCAATAGAGATGCGATTTTGAAATTAAAAGATAAAGGTATCTTATTTGGCATAGCAAGCGGAAGACCTGTTGAGACAGTGAAGTCAGAATTAAAAAAATGGAATATTGAGTCGGATGTAAGTTTCATTTTAGGTATGAATGGAGGAGCTTTCTATGATTTAAGGCAGCATATAAAAGAAGATTTTTATGTGTTAGAAGGTTCTGTGCTTTTAGATATTATTCATTATTTTCAGGATTTAAAAGTTGATTTCTGGATTTTGGAAGGATCAACTCGTTATACAAGTTCATCGCGTCCAGAAACAAGAGCTCATGCGGATTTGTTTGGAGAAACTGAAATCGAAATAGATTTAGAAAAATATTTAGAAAATCATACGGCTAATAAACTGATTATTCATTTTGATCCTGATTATATGCCTATTGTGTTAAAGCGTGCCAAGTCTTATAAAAATGAGGCTTGTACTGGCTTTTTAAGTGCTAATAATTTATTGGAGTATGTAGATCCAAGGATTAACAAAGGTTTCGGGCTTGAGAAAGTTGCGAAGCATTTTGGGGTGAAGCTTGAAGATTGTGTTGCGTTTGGGGATGCACAAAATGATAGAGAGATGCTTCAAAAAGTAGGTTTAGGGGTTTGTATGAAGAACGGCGCGGATGATGTGAAAAGTGTGAGTGATTATGTTACAGATCGTACGAATGAAGAAAGTGCCTTTGGTTATTTCTTGTTAGAAAATGTATTGTAGAGGTTAATATGTCTTATTTTGATGATGTTTATTGTGGATTGTGTAAAAATATATTAGAAAATGGAACTCGAGTGCATAATCGCACAGGGGTAGATACGATTAAGGTGCCTAGCGCTCATTTTCATTTGGATGTATCGAAAGAATTTCCTGTTTTAACAACGAAACAATTGTTTATTCGACAAGCGGTTACTGAAATGCTTTGGATTTATCAAGCACAAAGTAATGATGTAAGATGGCTTCAGGAAAGAAATGTTCATATTTGGGACAAATGGGAAATTAACGAAGATGGGGATTGGCTTGATGAGAATACGAATAAAGTATTAAAACATTTTGATTCTTCTTTTGCTCATACGATAGGTACTGCTTATGGCTATATAGTGAAAAAATATGATTTAATGAATAAATTATTAAATTCATTAAAGAATGATCCTGAGGATCGTCGTCGTGTTATTAGTTTGTGGCAAGATTCAGAACTGGATACGGCTGTTCTGCCAAGTTGTGTATGGAGTAGTGAATGGGATGTTACGGATGGTAAGTTAAATATTTGGGTTCATCAAAGAAGTTGTGATGTACCTTTAGGGTTACCATTTAATGTTACTCAATATGCGGTTTTACTTGAGATGGTAGCTAAGGAGTGTGGATTGAAAGCTGGTACAATTGATTGGTCAATTAAGGATGCACATATTTATGTGAACCAAATTGACGGAATCAAAGAGCAACTTTCTCGTTATGAACAAAAGGGTTCTTTGCCTGCTCCTAAATTATGGCTAAATCCTGAAATTACATCTTTTTATGATTATGATGCTTCAAAAGACGTAAAGTTGATTGATTATCAACATATGGGCAAAATTCGATTTGAGTTAACACAATAATAGGGGGTTCTATGAATTTAACATTAATCGCTGCGATTGGAAAAAATAAAGAATTAGGTAAAAACAATGGTATGATTTGGAATTTGCCTGAAGATTTAAAGTTTTTCCGAAAACAAACGAGTGGACATATAATTGTGATGGGAAGAAAGACCTTCGAAAGTTTACCGGGTATGCTTCCTAAAAGACATCATATTGTGATTAGTCGATCAAATCCTAGTTTGCCTAAAGAAGTTGAAGTTTTATCAAGTTTAGAAGATTTTTTCAAGATTTATCAAAATGTTGATGAAGAAATCTTTTGTATTGGTGGAGGTATGCTTTATAAAGAAATGCTTCCTTACGCGAATCGTTTATTGATTACTGAAATTTGTGCAGAAGATTCTTCGGCAGAAGTCTTTTTTCCAAACTTTGATAAAACTGCCTATTCTAGAACGGTTTTATCGGATATTACAGAGAATGGAATCCATTATTATCATGTTGAATACAAAAAGTAGAGATTATTCTCTACTTTTTATCTTTTTTGATGTAAAATAAATGTGAGGTTAGTTACTATATATCTATATAGAGAACGGAGGGTCATTATGAGCAATACATATTATGTTCGTACTTTTGGTGGATTAGAGATTACAAATGACAATGTCACGATTAATCTTGCGGAATTGTTTGGTAAACAATTGGTGAATCTTTTTGAGGTTTTGTTGTTTCATACAGAAAAGCCTGTACAAAAGGATGAGTTGATTGATATTTTGTGGCCGGATAGTAAAAATCCATCGAGTGCATTAAAATTTTCTATTTTTAGATTGAGATCTGAGTTGGATGAAATTTCATTTTTTAAGGGCAAAGAAATCATAACAACTACAAAAAAGGGGTATACTTTAAATCCAAATTTAGATTGGAATATTGATTTTGAAGAATTTAATAAAGCTTATGATCAAATTTCTGAACATAATGATTTACAAGATGAAAAAGAATTCAAGTTTGCAAGAAAAATGTTTAGACTTTATCAGGGAAGATTTTACGTTTCTCCAAGTCAACTTCACTGGATGTTGCAAAAACAAGAATCTTTTAGACAAACATTTGTGAAGGCAATGATGAAATCTTCAAGGTATTTGTTTAGTCAAAAGCGTTACGATGAAATGATGCTGATGAACTATCAAGCTGTTTTAATTGAACCTTTTAATGAAGGTCTACATTATTATTATTTAAAAGGGTTAGTTGAGACTCAAAATTATAGAGAGGCTCTTCAATATTATGATGAGTTAAATGATATTTTCTTAAGTGAATTAGGAACGGGTCTATCAGAAAAATTCCAAAAATTATATGATATTATCATTTCTGATCACGCAAAGGAAAGAAATAAAGATATGGACACGGTTGTTAAGGAATTATCTAACAGGGATGTTCAAAATCATGGCTTCTTTTGTTCTTATGAAATTTTCAAATATTTTTATGAATTGTTAATAAAAATGGCTGTACGTAATGAACAGAATTTCTATTTGATTTTGTTACAATTCACAGATGATACTTTAGAAAATGAGAAGATCGGCTTAGAAATGGATCGTGTAAAACGTTTGGTAAGCTCTTGTTTGAGAAGCAATGATATTTATACTCGAATTTCTGAAACGCAGTTATTGGTTTTAGTCGATTGCCAAATTGAAGAAAATGCACACTTGATTGTACAAAGAATTTCGAATAAATTTTACAATGTTTTTAGAAAAAAGAATTACCGTATGAATTATTCTGTAGAAAAAGCAAAGTTAGAAAAATAAGATTCAAGATTTATCTTGAATCTTTTTTTTGGTAAAATGAGTTTGGTTATGTTTAAAAGAATTTTGATAGTGTTAATTGTATTTAGTTTGGTAGGATGTTCGTCAGGTAATGATTCAGATTATCCAACAAGTGGTACTCCAAGTCCTGCGCAAACTCAAGAAGAGGTTTTATGGCCTGTAACTCTTGAAACAAGTATATTAAGTGATGGAAGTTTAGCCCAAATTGACTATAGTTCTATTCAAGATGGTTATGTTTGTGCAAAATTGTTGCAGAGTGTGGATGGTATTAAAATACAAATTAGCAAGGATGATAAAAAATATAATTATGATTTGAGCTCATTGGATTATGTTGCATTTCCAATTAATATGGAAGATGGGTTATATACATTTAAAATTTTGCAGCAAATTGAAGGGGATCGTTATGCGATTTGTGCTTCACAGGATGTGCAAGTAACTTTAACGGATGTAAATTCTCCTTATTTGTATCCAAATCAAATTGTTAACTATGATTCTTCAAGTTTAGTTTATAGTAAATCTTTTGAACTTGTTGATGGGGATAATGATGATTTGACTCGAGTTGCACATTTGTTTCAATATGTTGTAAATACATTAGACTATGATGATGAAAAGGCACAAAGTGTTAGTGATTCGTTTCATTTACCGGATATTGATGGTTCATTAAAATCGGGTAAAGGAATCTGTTTTGACTATGCTGCAAGTCTTGCAGCTTTATGTCGCATTCAAGGGATACCGGCAAAAGTTATTGTTGGTTGGACGGATATTGAATATCATGCTTGGGTTGAAATATATATTAAAGATAAAGGCTGGATTAATCCTAAGATTTACTTTAAAAAGAAAAAATGGAATTTGGTAGATCCGACATTTGCGGATTCTAAGAATTCGGATTATGAAGGAAAATATGAGGAAGTTTATCATTATTAGGAGGTTGGACAATGTTAACGAATGAAGAAAAATATATTTTTACGAGTGAATTGGCCTTTACCTTAAAGAATGGGTTAAGTGTTGATGAAGGTTTAAAGATGTTGATTGGACATGATAATCATATATCGAAATGCTCGAAACAAATTTTAAATGAGATGGAAAAAGGAACATCATTTTATGATGCGATTAAAAATACAAATGAATTTGATGATTATATGATTCAAATGGTTCAAGTTGGATTGTTAATTGGAAATTTAGATATTATTTTTGGACAATTAAGTCAATATTATGACAGACAAAAGAAATTGGCTTATCAAATTAAGGATGCGATTACCTATCCATTTGTATTGGTTCTGATGATGTTTATTATCGTATCAGTGATTGTTTTCAAAGTATTTCCAATCTTTGAAAATATTCTTAAACAAATGTCGATGTCTATCTCTCTAATGGTGAGTGCCAAAATCATAAGTTATGTAGGTTTAGTTTTATTATTTATCGTTCTTCTTTTTGGCGTATTTATCTATTTTTATTATCGAAGTAAAAAGAAAATTTGGCTTATGAATAAATTGAATGTTCAAATACAAATGACTAAACTTACGTATCTTTTATCGTTATTTGTTTCAAGTGGATATTCTCTTTTAGATGCTTTAGATATTATTATGGATACGCTTGAAGATGAATCATTAAAACAAAAAATTTTGGCAGTGAAAGAAGATATGATTCAAGGTGATAGTCTTGCGACTAGCTTGGTGAAAGAGAATGTATATCCAAATAGCTATGGGGCATTGATTGTGGCAGCAAGTCAAAGTGGTCATGAAGATGAAATATTGACTACTTTGGCGATTCGTTATCAAGAAGATTTAGAACGGATGATATCCTCTTTTTTAAATCGTTTAGAACCTGCCATGATAGCGGGATTATCGTTACTTGTAGGTTTTGTGCTGATTTCTGTTATGCTTCCGTTAATGAATGTTTTAAAAACTTTGGGGTAGTATTATGAAGAATAAATATATCTTTTTCTTTGTTGGATGTATTTTGATTTTGATTTATGGCTTTTCAAATATTAATGTGAGTGTTTCTGATTTGGATGAAAAAAGAGTAAAAAGTAATTTAGATACAGCCTTGATTACTTGTTATAGTGTTGAAGGTAAATATCCAGATAGTCTGTCCTATCTAACTAAGAATTATGGGTTTGTTTATGATAAAGATGCATATTTTATAACGTATGATTGGCTAGGACAAAATGTGTATCCCAATACATATGTGTATAGAAAGGGGAATTGATGTATGAAGAATATGAGTATATTTTTTACACTTTCTTTACTTGTTGTATTTACAGTTTGTAGTTTTTTGTTGTTAAATATTCAAATTCAAAATTTTACCCTTCTTTCTAGTAAAGAAAAAACAAATTTTAAAATCAATACACCTGTATCTTATGTGACAAATAAGATTCATAGTTTTGATGAATATGATGAAATTTCAGTTTCGAATAATATACTGAAGCTTTCGGATGATAAAAGTGATACGTATTTATACAAAAAGGGTAAGTACTTAATGGAACTTTGTGTTGTTAAGGGGTTAACTCCAGAGTATAAAGATGGTCAAAAGCTATTAGAGTGCACATCTTTTTCTGTTAAAAAGAAATCAAATAAGTTGTATTGTAGTGTGAACGATGTGGATTTTGTAGTTCGCATAAGAAGTGGTGAAGAAATATGACAAAAAGACCTTTTTCATTTTTTTTAGAACTTTTATTGGTTCTATTCTTCTTTTTGATTTGTACTACAATTTTTGTTGAAATTTATGCGAACATGATGTCAGTTTCAAAAAATGACACATATGTACAAGATGCCATGATTTTAGCAAGTAATGAGATTGAAAATGGTACAACTGAAGGAGATTATGAGAAAACATATCATGGAAACGCTTATCGGGTTTTGATTCGAAAAGAAAAAGAGGATGAATACCAAATTCGAGTTTATCATGATAAAAAGAAAGTTTTGGATTATATTTATTTTAGAGAGGATAAAGCATGAAACAGTCTAGAGTTGGATTAGGAGTTGTTACAATGCTGAGTGTGTTTGTGATTGTTTGTATGAGTGTGCTTATGTTTTATACATATCGTTCAATTACGCAAACACATGAACAAGTTGAGCGTTCATATGCATTTAAAAAGGCTTATTATAAAGCTGAGATTAAAGCTCATAAAAAAATGGATGCTGGAGAAAGTGATTTTAAGGTCCATATTTTGGATGATTCCTATTTGTGTGTTTCAGTAGAAAATGGAAAAATTGTTAAATTTAAAGTTAGTGTAGTAGGTGATTAATATGGATATTATTACGATTTTAAAAATGGCTGTAGAAAAAAAAGCTTCTGATATATTTGTGATAGCTGGTTCTAAATGTATACTGAAAGTGCAACAGGAGTTTATTGAAGTAACAGACAATAAGTTGATGCCAAATGACACGGCAGAAATTATCCAACAATTGTACGAGTTTGCGCCTTATTGTTCGTATCAAAATTTTAAAACAAATGGAGAAGATGATTTTTCTTTCTCTTTATCACAGATTGGGCGTTTTCGTGTGAATGTATATCGACAACGAAATTCGGAAGCTGCTGTTCTTCGTGTGGTTAATTTTGAATTGCCAAATCCAAATAAAATCGGTATTCCACAGAGCGTATTAGATTTAGCAGATCGTCGCAAAGGAATGATTTTGATTAGTGGTCCTGCGGGTAGTGGGAAAAGTACAACTTTAGCTTGTATGATTGATCAAATGAATGAAACAAGATCTTGTCATATTATTACGATTGAAGATCCGATTGAATTTTTGCATCGACATAAAAAATGTATAGTTTCTCAAAGAGAGGTTATGCATGATACACAAAGCTATTTAACGGCCCTTAAATCCGCTTTACGACAAGCTCCAGAAGTTATTCTTCTTGGAGAAATGCGAGATCAAGAAACGGTTTCTACGGCCCTTTCTGCAGCGGAAACGGGTCATTTGATTTTATCGACGTTGCACACGATTGGTGCTGTGAATACAATTGATCGTGTTGTAGATATGTTTCAAGGGCAACAAGATCAAATACGTTCACAGTTAGCGATGATTCTAGAAGCGGTGGTTAGTGAACAACTTTTACCTGGAGTTAATGGGGAAATGATTCCTGTTTTTGAGATTATGCATGTGAATCAGGCGATTCGTTCACAGATTCGTGAAAATAAAATTCACCAAATAGAAAATACGATGATGGCAAATCGCCAACTAGGGATGATGTTAATGGATGATTCTATTTATGAATTATATCGACAAAAGAGAATTACGAAAGATATCGCTATTCAATATTCTTTACATCCAGATCGAATGAAAGCGCGCTTGTAGTGCGCTTTTTTAATCTTGGGTGTATAATCATTCTTATTCGAGGTGTTGAAAATGGCAAGTTATCGTATGGATATGTGTAATGGTCCGTTATTTAAAAAGATTATCGTATTTGCGATTCCTTTAATTCTATCAGGTTGTCTTCAACTGTTGTTTAATGCGGCAGATATTGTTGTTGTAGGGCGTTTTTCAGGAAGTGAAGCTTTGGCAGCTGTTGGTTCAACGAGTGCTTTAATTAATTTGTTAGTCAATTTGTTTATTGGAATTAGTGTGGGTGCTAACGTTGTGCTAGGACGTTGTATAGGTGCGAAAGATGAACAGGGAGCTTCTAAGGCTTGCCATACTGCGATTTTTATTTCTATATTTGGTGGCTTTTTTATGATATTTGTTGGTTTCTTTTTGGCAAAGCCATTATTAGAGTTGATGGCCACACCTGAAAATGTAATTAATCTGTCTGCCTTATATATGAGAATTTATTTTGTTGGTATGCCAGCATTTATGTTATATAACTTTGGTGCTGCTATTTTACGATCTATTGGTGATACAAAAAGACCTCTGTATTTTTTGATGATATCAGGTGTTGTAAATATAATATTTAATCTAGTTTTTGTGATTTGTTTTCATTTGTCTGTAGCTGGTGTTGCGTTGGCTACGGTTATATCGGAGGTTTTGAGTGCAATTTTAATTTTACTTTGCCTTATGCATAGTGAGGGGCCATTGCGTTTTGAATTTCGTAATATGAAATTTCACAAGCATTATGCACTTTTAATGCTAGAAGTTGGTTTGCCTGCAGGTTTACAAGGAATTGTCTTTAGTATTTCAAATGTCTTGATTCAATCAAGTGTCAATTCTTTTGGGTCTTTAGTTATGGCTGGAAACACAGCTGCAAGTAACATAGAAGGATTTGTATATAATTCAATGAATGCAATTTATCAGACTTCTTTATCTTTTACCTCTCAAAATTATGGCGCTAAAAAGTATAATCGTATAGATAAAGTTTTATTAGAATGTTTAGGAATCGTTTTTGTGGTTGGATTGGTTATGGGCCAGTCTGCCTATATTTTTGGACATTCGCTTTTGAGTATTTATTCGAATAATGAAGAAGTTATATCATATGGAATTGAGCGTTTAAGTGTTGTTGGCGCTACATATTGCCTTTGTGGAATGATGGATACGTTGGTTGGCTCTTTAAGAGGGGTAGGGTACTCGATTTTACCAATGATTGTGTCATTAACTGGTGTATGTGTTTTCCGTGTTGTTTGGATTTTTACAGTTTTTCAATCTGTACATACACAATTTTCACTATATGTGTCATATCCAATTTCATGGGTGATTACTATAATTGCTCATACAATATGTTTTTTAATCGTCCGAAAAAAAATACGTAAAAAAAATTCTTGAGTGTTAACTCAAGAATAGATGCTCGATCAGAATTTTGATTCCCAATAAGATGAGGATAATTCCTCCTAAATATTCTGCATATTTTTCAAATAGTGTTCCTAGTTTTTTTCCAAATAGTACACAAATGAAAGATAGTATAAAGGTTGTACATCCTATTGTGATTGTGGCTTGGAATAGATTTACTTTTAAAAATGCGAAACTTACACCAACGGCTAATGCATCAATACTTGTTGCGATTGCCAATAATAAAATATCTTTAAAGTGGATAGAATTGATTTTCTCTTCTTCCTCTTTTTTTTCTTTACCTTCACGAATCATATTAATACCGATAACAGTTAATAAAATAAAAGCAATCCAATGATCAATACTTTGAATAGAATCGGCAAAACGGCTACCAGCAAAGTATCCTATTGTTGGCATAAGCCATTGAAAGAAACCAAATGCAAAAGCAAGAATGAATGCATATTTTTTGATTTGTTTAGAATCTAAACTCATTCCTTTTGCCAAAGATACAGCACATGCATCCATGGATAAGCCTACTCCTATAAATAAAATTGTGAAAAAATCCATCTTATTTCCTCCTAATAAACAAAAAAAGACTTAAGCACGATAAAAAAATCGCGCATAAGTCTTGTTTTTTACAATAAGCCAGATCAAATGATCAGTATGTTGACTTAAATACTTACTATCCTCTAGTAAGATAACTACTCCCTTATGGACATTTTGAGTCTATCAAAATCATATGGACTTTTCAATGAAAAACGGTTAACATGAACTAACAGAAAAGATGGTAGGAGGCGGTTTACATGACTCGATTTTATATTGTTAGACACGGAGAAACTATATTTAACGTAAAGGGACGTATTCAAGGATGGTGTGATTCTCCTTTAACAGAAAGAGGGGTTAATCAGGCTAGAAAATTAGGTGACAAACTTAAGGAATATAAATTTGATGTATGTTTTAGTTCAACTTCAGAAAGAGCTATTGATACAGCAAATTATATTTTAGAAAATAGAAATGTTGATATTCATGTTACAAAGGAATTAAAAGAACAATGTTTTGGTGATTTTGAAGCGGAGTATGTAAAAGATGTATTTAAAGATGGTGCTCATTTTGATGATGGATATAAATTTTGTGGTGGAGAAAATTTTGATGAAGCTATACATCGATTTGTTTGTGCATTAAAAAAAATCGCAATCGATTATCCGAATGCGAATGTTTTAATTATTAGTCATGGTTCCATTATTAAACACGTAGTAAATTGGTTAGAACCTGGCTTTATGGGTAGTAAAATTCGTACAGCTGATTTAGTTCCAAATTGTTCCGTTACTTGCATCGAAGTAGATGGTGAGCAATTTAAACTTATTTGGAAGCCGCATTCTTTTCTCGATCAATAAACATTAGAGTAAAAGCGATGATTAAAAGAATAACACTGATCCATATGGCATGTTGTGAAAACAGTTGAATGCAGAAGTTACCGAGTATGGCTCCGCAAACAAAGGTTATAATGATGAAATAGTAAAGAAATCCACTTTGTAAGTGCTGGATTCTTTTTGTGCAAATGTAATTGCAGATTTCATGTGTGCCAGTCCTTAAATTCCCGATACACATTGTTGTTGCGTAACCTTTTCCATGAATTTTTCTGAAGGCCTGTACTTGTAATCCACACGCAAAAGAAGTAAGCGAGTTTGCCAAAAGGTTATGAGTAAACGGGATGAAACCAACAATAAATAGAATAATTGTTTCTACGATTAATGTGATTTGTCTCCAATGAATTTTTTTTGTTTCTTTATAGTGTACAAGTTCAGCTAAAAATATTCCTAATCCAAAAGCTAAAACAGGGCATAAATAATGTAAGGCTTGATACATGTTTCCGTTAGCTAAATTTACACCAAAAAGGAGCATGTTTCCTGTTTGTGCATTCGCAAAGACTTTACCTCTTGCTAAATAGGAATACGCATCCATAAGCCCTCCTGATAGGGCGAGTAAGACTCCTAGTTCTATTGATTCAGATGTTTGTTTGGCTCTATTCATTTTAAATCACTTCCTAAAAGATAATAATACGGTTAAACAAAAAATAAAAGGCATTTCGCCTTTTATTTTTTATACTGTGCCTTGTGCTTTCATTGCAGTAGCTACTTTTAAGAATCCTGCAATGTTTGCTCCAACAACATATTCTTTCTCATGACCATATTCTTTGGCTGTGTCGCGACATGTTTCAAAAATATTTACCATAATGGCTTCTAATTTTTTGTCTACTTCTTCTGCTGTCCAAGAAAGATGTTGAGCATTTTGACTCATTTCAAGTCCAGAACAAGCAACTCCACCAGCGTTACTTGCTTTTCCAGGAGCATAGAATACACCGTGTTCCATCAAATAATGGATAGCTTCAGGCGTCGTTGGCATGTTGGCACCTTCAGTTACGGCGAACACCTTGTTAGCCACTAAAACTTTCGCATCTTCTAAATCTAATTCATTTTGAGTTGCGCATGGTAAGGCAATGTCACATGGAGTTGACCATGGACGAGCACCTTCCGTATATGTGGAACTAGGTTTACGTTGTGCGTATTCTTTAATTCGTCCTCGTTTTACTTCTTTAATATCTTTTACGATGTCTAAATCGATTCCTTCTGGATCATAAATAAATCCGTTTGAATCAGACATTGTTACAACTTTCGCTCCTAATTCTTGGGCTTTTTGACATGCATAAATCGCGACATTTCCACTTCCTGAAATGGCAACAGTTTTACCATCAAAACTTGTTCCATTGTCTTTTAAAAGCGCTTGTGTGAAATAACATAATCCATATCCTGTAGCTTCTGTACGAATTAGAGATCCTCCAAATGTTAATCCTTTACCTGTAAGAACCCCGCTATATTCGTTTTTTAAACGTTTATATTGACCAAATAAATATCCAACTTCTCTTCCACCAACGCCAATATCTCCAGCTGGTACGTCTGTGTTAGGTCCGATATGTCGATATAATTCACTCATGAAGCTTTGACAGAATCGCATGACTTCTTTGTCACTTTTTCCTTTTGGATCAAAATCAGATCCACCCTTTCCACCACCCATTGGTAGTGTTGTCAATGCATTTTTCAAGACTTGTTCAAATCCTAAAAATTTGATAATGCTGATGTTTACAGATGGATGGAATCTTAAACCACCTTTGTAAGGTCCGATTGCTGAATTGAATTCTACACGATAACCTCGATTTACTTGGGTTTTTCCGTTGTCGTCAACCCATGGAACTCTGAATACGATTTGTCTTTCTGGTTCAACAAATCTTTCTAGTACATCATCATCTAATTCTTCAGGATGAACTTCGGCAATGATGTTTAATGATTCAAAAACTTCTTCTACGGCCTGAAGAAATTCTTTATCATTTGGATTCCGCTTTTTAACGGTTTCATATAATTGCTCTAGGTTTTTCATTTTACCCTCCTTATATTACTTCTAAAGTATATCATGTTTTCATGAAAGTTTTCATATTAAAATGAAAATTATGAAAATCTGTTTTGTAGACAATTGTATTATGGTGTTTAATTTTGCCTGACAATTATAAAAGATGTGTTATAGTTTTAATTGACAAAGAAATAAGAGAGGAATAAAGGTATGAGAGAAAAAATAGATCGTTTTATGCAAGGAAGATATGGTACAGATAAATTAAATCAATTTATTTTTTATTTTGAATGGATATTTTTGATTTTATCTCTTTTTACGAAGAATATTGTTTTTACGGTTTTGTTTTATTTGGATATTGTGATTTATGTGTACCGTAGTCTATCTAAAAATTATGTAAAGCGTTCAATTGAAAACCAAAAATTCATTCATGTACATAGTCTTTTTGCTCATCATATTCATGCGTTATGCAAAAATGTAAAGGATAAGGAGTTTAAATATTTTGTTTGCCCAAAATGTGCTCAAATGATTCGTATACCTAAAAAAAGAGGAAAAATAAAAGTGACTTGTCCTTCTTGTAGGCAAAGTTTTGATGCGAAAAGTTAAGGATTGTTGTAGAATGATTTTGTTGGAGGTTTAAGAAAATGAAAATTGGTATGGCGTGTGATCATGGAGCTTATTCATATAAAGAGGAAATCAAGAGTATGCTTCAAGAAGAGGGATATGAAGTTATTGATTGTGGTTGCCATGACACAAGTAGTGTCGATTATCCTGATATGGCAAAGGCTTGTGCAGATTTAGTTGTAAATAAGGAAGTAGAATTTGGTATTGTTATGTGTGGAACAGGTATTGGAATTTCGATTGCCGCAAATAAAGTAAAAGGAATACGATGCGCATTGTGTACGGATGTGACCATGGCAAAATTGACTCGAGAACATAATAATGCAAATATGCTTAGTATGGGTCAAAGAACTACCGGTATTGAAACTTGTAAAGATATTGTTCATACTTTTTTAGAAACAAAATTCAGTGAAGGTGAAAGACATAAAAAACGTATTGAGAAGGTTTCAAAACTTGAAGAATAAGGTATATATTAATGGCTGATGAATCGGCCATTAATTTTTTTAAAAATTTTTTAAAAAAGTACTTGTCAAAGTAAAAGGTATTTGGTAATATAGATGAGCACGTCAGG
>CAVBGZ010000007.1:24368-47670 GCA_963595075.1 Waltera intestinalis | reverse complement strand
AATAAAGATTGAGTTGCGTAGGCGATTGTTATTGGATAAGTTTTTGTTTCCTTGTCAATGTTTCCAACTGTTGCCCTTATTAGCACGTCATGATCGGCGTCATATCCGAAAAATGTTTTATCATCAAATCTGCGAAAAACAGTTTCTGTATATTCACACGTATCTACCAATACAATACTGGAAGAGGGATATTTGAGCAACGATCTATACTCATCTGCGGTAATGGAGAAGCTATTTTTTTCAGCTTCTGATTGATTATGCGTGTAAGTTATATCATGTGCTTTACGAAGAGTATAATCTACCTGTTCTATTGTGGCTAACGTTCCGGAAGTTGCAGGTATTTGAAGATTATAATCTGAATCAGTTGCTTCCAGCCAACCGTACGCAAGAGAAATTGTACGCTTTCCCATTGTTAGATCGTTTGCGCCCGTCCATGTGAAAAGAGGAGTTTGCGTTCCAAGTACAGGAGTAAGATTTAAAGTCGCGGTTATTGTGTTTTTACTATTTGTTTTACTACAGACTTTTCCTACAAGTTCTGGATAAGTAGGAAGTAATGAAGCTTTTTCGTCTAAATAAAATCCTATGCTTGAAAATTTATTTGTTAAGTTAAAATCTTCTCTTGTTTTACCACCTTCTTCTAGAATTGCAGAAGATATTTCAAGCTTTCCATTTGTTATTATAGCTTGAAGCTGATCTTTAGAAATAAACTGTTTGTTTGCCGTTTTTATACCTCTTTATTTGTAATAACGCCAAATTTGTCGTTACTATAAGAAATGAATGTCTCGTATGTGCTAGATGATTTGTTATAAACCATAAACATCTCAGCAACGTCTCACACATTATCTGCTTGAGCTTGGGCGTATAATCCTATCCTGTATTTTGAATCTCCAGAAGTAAAATATGACGCTATTAATGGAAGATCAATACTCTTACTTGCATTAACTGCAATATTTGTTTGAGAATAAACTTTGGTACCAACTCCTGGGCCATAATCAGACCCATACGGAGTAATGTATACACACCATTCGCTTAAAGCCACTAAAGATGTGAATTCTACGTGAAGTTTATTTGAGCTTGATGATAGTGAATATTTATAGGTTTTTGTATCATCATTTAGAGAAATAGCAGTAGTCTGAGTTCATGCCCCTCCGCTGTTTCCTAAAACAACAGAGAGGCTTACTGCTGTGTAACTTACGTTATTTGGCACGTTAAGCCTCCTCTTTTTAAATTATCAATTAAGCGCTGAATGCTGCGGCTTCAGACCACGTTCCAGCTTCGTCTTGGATATAAATCGTAACAATATGTGATCCATCCATAGAGTGTGCTGTAGTAGGAGTTGTACCACCGTTTAACGCCTTCTCAAAAGCTTCACCGGTAATAACTGTAGTGATCTTTGCATTTGTCGCTGTTGTATATGTTCCACTGCATCCTTCGATAGCCGCATCGTTTGCTGATCCGGCCTTTGCAGCGTCGGCATCTTTATAAGCAACGGCTTTCCACGCAATATATTTTTCTGATGTCTGAGTGGTTGATCCGTTTTTATCAACAATATAAGCGGTGACATTTACTTGATCGTTATATTTGCCAGCAATCTCAGTATTAGCAGTACTTCATCTAAGTGTGTGAACTTTACTGATCTTCGCATAATCTGAAGAAGCATATACAATCGGTGCAGTGGTATCATAAACGAATGAAGCACTATATACATCAGATTCATTTCCGGCGTTATCCTTCAATTTGACGTAGAAAGTCTTTGTTCCATCACCGGCTGTGCAAGATTTATGTAAAGTAATTGTCTGAGATCCAGCGGCAGAGAATGCGACTCAGCTCGCAGTAGCCTCTGTAGTAGCTTCACCACTGATATCGCCTCAAATCTTATAGGAACCATTACCGTGTCCTTTGATTGTGTCATCGTTTAATGAAATAAGCATATCTGTCGCGGCAATATTAGACGGTGACGGTTTTGCAGTAGCAGTATTGGCAACTTTTAATGCCAAGCTTCCAGTAGGTGCAGTAGTATCTAACTCAGCGCATGCGGCGTCGGACCATTCAGAAGCGTTACCGGCAGTATCTCTAACTTGGACTTGAATCTTCTTATGGCCATCGGTCGAAGTAAGAGTTAAACCATAATTTGTAGCCGCTGACCACGCGTGCCAATCAAGATCTGTGATAGAAGCGACAGTAGCCTCAGTGTCTGTTACATTTCTAAATCTGAAATAGGCTAATCCGGAATAGCTATCTGGATTACACGTAACCGAGACTTGGGCAGCGGTATCCGCATAAGCGGCCTTAGACCATATGACCGTCGGTTTGCTTGGGGCAGTCGCATCGAACTTAAATCCGTCTGTTGTAACAGCGTGACCGACATTACCGACGCTGTCCTCTAACTTCGCATGAATATATTGAGAAGATGCTGATTCTGATGGATAACCAGAAACATTTCCGCTAACTTGAGAAGTTGAGATTGTATTATCACCTTTTGCCAACGATACCGCAACTACACCAGATGGTGCGTTTGTATTGGTATCAGCGTCAGAAGAACTAAACCAAAAGTAGCCTGTGCATGCTTTACTTGCAGTTACTTTAATTGTTCCGGTTGGTTCCCATTTTGTTCCAGTGTTTGGGTCTGAGTTATTTTTATTATACCAGATATTAGATGGAGAAGTAAAGGTTGCAGTAGGAGCAGAAGTGTCTAGATTAATTACTACTGATTGTGTTGAGACATTACCTGCTTTATCTGTTACGGTCAAAAGAATTGTATTGTTGCCTTCCTTCATTCCGGAGGTGCTAGCAGTTACTGTATAAGTTCCACTAGAAATATTTGTAGTTCCAGACTTGATTTCAGTTCCATTAACTGTGATCTTATAGGTCGCAATATTAGTATCGGAGGCAGAGAGTGTCAATACGGATTCTTTAACGGTTCCAGTGCTTGAAATGCTAGATTTAGAAGCACTTAATGCCGCTGTCGGATTCGTCTTATCATAGACAAACTTGTAAGTTGCGACTTCGGTCGTATTGCCAACATCGTCAATACCTTTTGCGTTTCATTGAACCGTGCCTTCTCCAGAGACAAAGACTGTGCTTATCTTAACTGTAGCGGTACCTTTTGTCATAGTCGTTCAAGCAGAAGGTTCGTCTGTTCCTTCTTCTCAAAGTTTATATCCAACAATATGAGGCGAAGATTCTCCTGTTTCTGCTTCGAATTCTATTTGATTGTAAATTGTCGTGGCATTAGTAAATTCACAGAGGTTTTTATATGATGAGTCTTTATATATTTTTAACGTACAAGCACCTTCAGAGGATGGATCATCATAATAAAGTGATACGGTAGCCGCCGCTGATTTATTTCCAGCATAGTCGTACGCATAACAAGTGATTGTGTAAGCACCTTGTGCAGTTCCAGTTTTGAAAGCAACTGTTCCTGAGTAAGTATTACCATCATTTGGTGTGAAAGAATAAGTACTTGCGAAAGCGCTGCAGGATACTTCATATCTAGCAATTCCAGACGGTGTTCCAGAAGTGTCAGTAGCCTTATCTTCAAATTTGATGACAATGCTATTTGTTAAAGAATTAGTTTCGTCATCTGGTTGTCCTGCGACAGGAGATGGATCTTTAACTGTAAACGTTACCTTAGTTGGAGCGGTTTTGTCATAATTGATCGTATCGGAAGTAACCTCTGAGGATTCATTTCCAATATCGTCCATAAATACTGCATGAGCCGTGTAAGTATCTTCTGCACCAACAGCGATTGTTTTAGAAGCGCTATATGCTTCTCAAGTACCAGCGGTATTGTTTGCGGATGTTTTTCCTGTGAGTCAGACTTTCATATATTTGACGTCTGACGCAGAGCAGGAAGGTTTAACAGTAATATTTGCGGCTGTCGAATATGCAGCCGATCTGGAAATAGATCCAGATGGGCTTGTAGTATCGAGCTGCAAGTTAAAATGATTGTTGTTTGCCATACTTTTTCTTTAATTTCTCCTTGATTGATTTTTAAATCTAAAATCATATAATTTAGCTGAAAAGCTATAATTATTCATATTGGATATCAGTCACTGAGGTAACTCTAATATATCCTTCATAATCAGCACCATCGGTTGAATACTTACACAGGTATCAATTCGGATTTCCTTGACTGTATCGCTCAAGTATTTGAATTCTACTTCCTTTATTTAATGCAATAACTGTGGATGAGGAATCGTTTCTAGCATACTTTATCATTCCCATGTCTACACATATATTCGCAAACATCTTACACCCTGGATAATAGGTTCGTCCACCAGTTTCTAAATCTAAAATGAATCACGAATGATGTTCTTGCTTCTTTTTATTAAATATTTCTTTTGCCTCAGATTTAGAATTTGCATAAAGTACATTTGTTGTATTCAATGCAAAATATTCTTTTCCGTTGATTATTACGCGATTATCACCAATTCGTAAAGTATCTAAATTGGAATTAAGTATCTCATCATTTATTTCATCCACCATAATTAATCCTCGACTGATAAGAAATAATAGCCATCTGGATCAAGAGTCGTGAGTTTATTATATTCTGCCATCGACATAAAGTGTAATTTTTGATTCATATAATTATTAACCTGCGTTGTAGTAGTTTCAGGAATTTTCTTTGCAATATCAGCGGCTTCCTCCGCGCGCTGCATAGCGCTTGCAGCGTTTGTTTCTGATATTTTGGCAGAATTCTTGGAATTTGCGGCTTCTATCGCACTTTCTTGTGCTTGCGATATCCATTTTGTGAAGTCAATGTTATCCGGCATATAAGGGAGTGTTGTATAATCGTTAAGTCCATCTCCAATCTTCATTCTTCCACCGGGATGGGCCTCAGTAGGCAATTCAAACAATAATTCTCCTTGAAGTGGCTTATCATCTCCTACTAACTTTTTTTCTAAGGCCGCTTGAGTACCTCTTCTTATTTGCAATCTTCTTATATTTAATGCTTCGTCTTCCATTGTTAATCCTCCGTTACCAATCCGGCATCAATTCAAGCATCATCGATAGCAGCTGTCATCTTATTTTCAATAATTTTATCAACGTCGGATAGTCTTGCAGCAATACGTTGATCAGTCAATGTAATTATATTCTGAGTATTTGCTTGAATTTGCTGATCAACATCGGATTTAAATCAATTTAGTCTATTTGTAACATCAAGCATAATCTCATTTTTGAGCTCTGGCTTGATGTTTGCGACTTGTAATACAACATTATCGGCGATGATTGTTCTAGCGTCGTTCTCAGTAATTGCCCCAATATCTTTCGCTTCTAAAGAAACGCTTATTTTATTATCTTCTGATATAACAATATGATCGCCAGCGATAAGTTTATCTTGTTTAGCAACTCCGATTAATATCTTATCTTGAATTTCCTTAGAAAGCTCTTCTCATTTAATCTCTTTTGATAGCAAGTCGAGTGCGCATATTTTGCCCGGCTTACCGTTTTGATCAATATAAATGTAGGTAGTATCCGTTATTTCTAAGTCATCAAAATTGTGAATAAGATCCTTAGGAACAAATTTTGTTTCTAATATTTTTAATTTGACATCTGCGCTCGCGTCTTGTATACGAGGTGTGCATGGTTGTGTGCAGCATTGATTAAATTGTTGCGGTATTCTTGGCATGTTATTACTCCTATAATATAGAATTTAGCGGCGCTATTCAGCGATTTCTATGTAGTTGGCAACCTTATCTTTGCCAGTTATTGTCACAAACCCTTTGTAGGTTTTTCCTGTAATGAGATTTTTTATGACTTTTCCAGCATCAGCATACAAAACTGTTGTTTCACTTTTAGATGTTTTTATAAGTTCTCTTTTTTCATTTAGAGTATTACTTATAATCTCATGAATTTCTATTTTCACAATGATTACCTCCTTATTATTAATCTAAATCGTTCGTAAATGATAGAGTATCGCTAGAGTTGATAAAGTTTCAGCATTGTCCGAAAGCATTCTGAACTGCTTCTGGCGTTTCAAATGCACTTGATACATGTAAGACAGTAGATCTATAAATACTCAAGAACCAAGATTGATTATAATCATTAACCATACTAGCATTACTTATTGTTCTTGGGTAAATATAAACGTCAGATAATCCAAAGCATTGATAGAAAAGAGTATTACCTATATTATATACATTTTCTGGAATTGAAATGCTCTTTAGCTTAGTGCATCTTGCAAATGCGTCATGCCCTAATGTTGTAACAGTTGTAGGAATTTCAAATGATTCGAATCTCAAGCATCCAGCAAAAGCATTAGCACCAATCTCTATAAGTCCTTTAGGCAATGTTATGCTCTCTAGCCCAGAGGCAGCTAATTCACTATGATAAGTAAAGGCGGCATCCGGAATTTTATCAACAAATGCAAACTCAATATCATATTCTGGATCGTTTTCAGTTTGAGGTATTGGTCCAGCTGAAGTGAGAAGCGGACAATATGAGAAATTATATCCGTCTCCAAATGTGATATCTTTATTTCTTAGTATCACTTTGCTTAAATTAGAACAATGTAAAAATACAGATCCACTTAAACTGCTAACGTTTTCTGATAAATCAAGCTTTGTCAAACCTGTGCACCCATCGAACATACCAACGCTGTAAGTTCGCAAGCTCGACGGAATTTCAGTTAAACTTGTACAATTTTGGAAGCAATAGGTTCCGAATGCGCAGTCTGTATTATTGACGTCGATTTTAGGAATACTTGTGCAGTCTGCAAACGCATAATCGCCAACTGATTTTATTTTATTATCAATTACTATTGGTGATTCTATATTGACACAGCCTCTAAACGCTTGGAAGCCTATGTGCTGAATATTCTTTGTTAAGGTAAGGCTCTTTAATTTTATACAATCTCTAAAAGCACCTGCTTCAACAACCGTCATATAGTCAGTTAACGCGAGCTCTTCGAGATTTTCCGCCCCTGCAAATGCGTACATGTTTGTTTTTGTTATATCTCAAGCGAATTCTATTTTTCTTACCGTGTTTATAGGGTCAATCGCTGGTGTGGCATCATTAACACCCAAATAATAATACCCCGACATAAGATAAACATAAATAGTATGTTCTCCAGCTTCTGTATATGTGTGAGACATATGAACATATCCATCGGAAGAAACAGTCGCAGTCTCTCTTCCGTCTCCAAAATCAACCTGAGCCGAGCCGCCTAAAGATAGCTGCATATGAAGCGTTATATCTTGATTTGGATTATCTGTTACGACCGTTATCTTAGATGGCTCATGATATTCCTCTCACTTAGCGTAAAGAGTTATATTATCTTCTATGGGCATCATTTTGAAATCAAATTGTTCAGACAGAGTAGACTCTTTATATCAGCCCGTTATAATAAAGCTTGAGTCATATTGAGGATCTGGCTCAGTTGCATAGTGCAGATATGTAACTGTTTGGTCAGTAATTGGAGTTCCATAAGTAGATCCAATATCAAATTTTACTGTATACTTTTTTCTGTCAGCCGTCATTACAAAAGTCATGTCAGAAGAAATGGTGAAAGAATCGCCGTCTTCACAATTTACGCCGTTCACTGCTACTTTCATATTTTCATAATGTGAATCTAAAGTAGCGACTAAGGTAGCTTCAGTTCTTAAAAGTGCAAAAGATTCTATCTTATTGTCGTTCTCAAATAAACCAAATTCGCCTTTACCCTCTTCATTTAAATAATTAATTGATACTGCATGAACTTTTCCAAATGATTCATTCTTTTGTGCGTCTCTAACTCAGAAATATCAATCTCCAGCATCAGTGATAGTATAGTCGCCGGTAAACTCAGCGGTCGACTCAATATTTGTTCACGTAGTAGGAGAGTCTTCTGTTCTTGTAATAGCGTAAGCAATAACACCAACATTATCGGTACAACTATAAGTAAATGTATTAAATGACTTTCTAGTCAACGTTACTATTGGCGAGTCTTCATCATATCAATGCGCGTATAAATCAACATTATCTAAAATTGCGTATTGCTCGAAATCAAATAAAGTGCCATCTAGATAATATCATCCGACAAAATTAACATTATCTGGAATATTAGTAATTTCTGGTGACGTCGCAAACGACCCGTACTCGATATCTTCATATTCAGGAGTTATTATTGCGCGAGATTCTGGATGGAAAGTAACTCTATATATCTGAATATGCTCATCATATATTGCGTGAATATCCATATCAGATTGAACATCAGAAAAATCTCGGTCTCACGAATTAAATGTTCAATAATTTTTCTGAGTAGGAGTTTTTGTTGGCGGCTCTGGAGTATCTGCCGCATGTCCAGTCTCTACACTTTGAGTTGTGTATAATGTATCTTCATTATAGAAATTAACTGTACAGATTATGTGCTTTGCATCAATTTTAATTTCTTCATATCTAGCGGACAATGCTGTATAGTCAGAATACGAGATATTATTAATATGAATCGTTCCGGTAACTTGCGCTCTGCTTGTTGTATCACCTTTAGCATCTTTACCCTTCATAAGGTCTAGCTTATCATAGAAATTTATGATCTCGTCTACGCTAGAAACCGTCTCATTAATGTTGATCATACGAACAGTTGAACTTTCCTTCATCTGTGAAATGATGCTTATTGCATTTATTGCGGAAGATGGGATATCTTCGAGTCACAGAGAAGTAATATTGCTTGTTCCATATAGAGTTAAATCTACTAAGTTTGGATGATTTCTAAGCGTTAAATCAACGATTGTAGCTGGTAAATGAACGACTTTTAAATTGCCACCAACAGGGAATGAAACACCTTGGATATTAGTGTTATCAAAGTAAGCTTCTTCAATACTAGTACAATTAGATAGATCTATTACTTTAGTAGTGCCAGTTCCAAGACCCGTGCAGTTTCTTGCATCAATATAAGTTAATAGATGGTTATTACCGACGTTAAGTGTATCTAATTTGTCATTGGAATAACCCGCATCAGATGAACCAATTTGCAGTCTCTGTAATTTCGTCGCAGCAGAAAAATCTGCATATCCTGGTTTAAGACCGGAGATATCTCCAATATCTTTAAGTAAATCTGCAGAATAAATAATAACAACGGAGTCAGAACCTTGCGGATCCCATCTAGTTGGTGGAACAATTGTGTATTGAGTATCTTTTTCAGCATCAACAGTGACCATCAAATCATCAATTGCTTGGTCAAATACGCCGGTAACGTAGCAGTTGATATACGGAGTAATCATAAGATTATCTCTCTTATATGCACGAAGCATGATGTTTTTGTCTTTAGCGTCACCAGCACGATACTTAGAATCTAGATATCTAAATCTGTTATATAGCCACCATTTTCTTTGCTGCTCTTTAGAGCCTTGCGCCATTCCTAAATAAGTGGCATCGCTATTAAGAACAAGCGGCTCAAGATATTTAGTATACGAGTCTTCATTAAAGATAGAAGCTGATCATTTTGCTTGATGCGTTTCAAATAAATTTTCAATCGAATCGTAGCTCCATGATACGTCGCCACCAGCATTACCAGATCTCAAATTAGCATAAAGCGTCTTCAACTCTTTTGAAAACGCATCTCTGAGGTTGTTTCAGAATACAGAATCTTGCGCGTTATAT
This sequence comes from Waltera intestinalis, assembly GCA_963595075.1. Lineage (GTDB taxonomy): Bacteria > Bacillota_I > Bacilli_A > Erysipelotrichales > Erysipelotrichaceae > Holdemanella. Next base: position 38,088 of record CAVBGZ010000007.1, on the reverse strand, counting down.
ACATTAGCACCATTAACCAAATCAGTATCTTCAGCGTCATAATCAAACACTAAGAGACCTTCATTGTTAGTACCAATCGCGGTATCCATATCATAAGGAAGTCAGAATCACTTGCCGCCGCCGTCTCCTGATTGATGGCTATGTAAATAGGTAAGCATTGCGTTTTTACCGCGAGAATCGACCATTAAGAATAATTCAGTGTATAAATAATAGAACAAAGAAGAGTTAAGATCGAAATAGTTTCTAAATTCATTATAAAATTTATTGAGCTTGGCGGCTTTTTGGGCTTCAGTGTCAGAGTCTAGTCTTGCAGTCGAGTATATCCATTTTACAACCTTAGTTAACTTTGTTAATTCACCTTCCCCTGTACCATATGCGTGCTCATCAGAACCGGCCTCTTCTGGATAGCGCGATTCAAATGAAGTCTGTCAGCTGCTCATGTCGTCGGTCTGGAAAAGAACTAATGGTGTTGTATTATTAATAAATTCCCAACACTCATCTCCATCAGTAAAGCCAAAAGTATCACTGTTTGACTTATCATTATTAAAGTTCATTTTGCCATAGAAATTAGTGGAAGCGCCATTGTTGTGGAACATGACAATCGGGAAACCGTCGATACCAGTACGAATTCTATCTTTTGTTAAATATCCATCTGCCGTATCGTCGGCATCTTGATCTTGCTCTGCAGGCATCAATCAATTTTTTGTTTGTTCAAAATATCGTACCAACTCAACGTTATTTGCGCCTTCGGATGAAGCAACATCGGCTTTAAATGTAAAAGTTTTCTCTTTTTTAGCCAGTGGTGGAACAATTTTATATTTCTTATTAGTTTCACCCTCAGAGTCGGTAAATCCGTTTTGGAATTTAATCTTAAAGTTTTTTCTATAATAATATTGAGAAGATGTACCCTGTACATTTGCAGACGCAGCGGTAGAAGTGAAATATCTGTTATCTTCGCCGGGATAAACAAATTCAACATCAACTTCTTTCTTATCGCCTTTATAGGAAGGCAGTGTTGCGCCGGTTAATACCATATATGGAGTTTTAGACGGCAGCTTAGAGATAACCACTTTACCAGTTTCATCAAAATTATCATTATCTTGATAATAAACAGCTTTTTCAACTGGGTCCCTCATGTCTGCGATTCAGTTATTGACAACTTGCTTTCTTGTTAAGCTGTTATCATAAACTCTTATTTGATAGATATCAAGTGTCGCATCATTTGAGCCAATCTCAATATTTGCCGCTGGATTTTGTTCAAAAATATCGCCTGAAGGATACTTAGTAACACCCGACATAATACCGTTAATGTACATATAAATTAAACGATTTTCTGTACGTTTTTCAATAACGAATGCGAGTCTTACGTGCTCATTCTCTTTGTATTGCGTTGAAAGCGCTGAAAGTTGAGATTGAAATTTTGCGAGCTGAGGGGTAATATAAATTCCGCGTCCGACGACTTCATACTTAACCGTAATCTTATCGCCTAGCAAGAAATAATCGCCTTCACCTTCTTCACGGTCAATTTTTTGAATAGAGATACCATAATCATTGTTTTCTTCCAAATTAACATCAACTCCATCTAGATTTCAAGAAGTTCCTGTGTATCTAAAAATATAGGTATCGTGCTGTTCCTTTACCTTTGAAATAAATTTTGATGAATCAACATCGGTTACGGTAAAAATCTTCGGACGGTCATCTTCACCGGCAAAAGTAGTCGAATAAGTTAAAGAGTCGCCTCCGGTTAAGCATTCCAAAATTCTAGACTCATAATTCTTAACGTCTGACGTTGCAAATTCAAATTCAATTGTTTTACCAGACTGTTGCAAATCTTTTGCAAATGGCTGATATGGAACCGTGACTCTTGCGTCGCCAGAAAGTCGTAAAACAGTATTTCCATCATCATCTTGAACTCATCCATTAGATGATCAGTTAAATCCAGAAAGTTTACAATCAATGGCGTGATATTTATCTTGTCATTTTATTCTCTCGGCGATAGATTCAGAATTGCTTCGACCGATCGAATTTAATTCTAAGGTAAGATTTGCAGTAACCGGCTGAACATTAATTGTTGATTCATTTACATGAACATTAAAACTTCTGGATACTCTGCCTGTTTGTATCTTAAGAATAAATTGTCCAATTTCTGTAGGACGATACTCTCAACTGTGCCAAGTAATATCGCAACTCAGCGGGTCTCCTTGTAACTGTCCATTTATATATAAATAAACGGTTGAACTGTTTTTACCTGGAGTATATACACGATATGGAATGCTGAAAGAAACATATTGTTCTTGTTCAGAATCTGCGTTAAAAGTAGAGGCAATAATCGGAGTACTATTACCAGATTCATATGTAATTAAATCATATTTTAATATATTAGAAGTAACTTGCTCGCCGTCAAGAATAGCGGTAAAATATACCTGTAAAGTATGTGCACCGTGGCTCATCGCTTTTAAAATATGAGTACACTGCTCACCAGTTGTTCTAACAATGTCAGTTCCGACATCTTCTCCGTCGACAATAAAGTGAACTGTTTTTAAAATATCACCTACTGGCGTATAAATATAAGTAATATCACCAGTGTAACTGACATCGTCTTCAAAAGCAGATGTTAATTTTAAGCTAACACCAGTAATATTTCCAATTAAATTTGTAGATGAAGAATAGGCATCTGTTATTTTGAATTCGACTTTATTTTCACCGGATTTTAAATAAGCAGTGATATCATAATCAATCTGACCCTGTTTAACCGCTTTCTTTGACACAAGTTCATCGTTTATATATAAATACATAGTACCTGCGCCTGTCGGCTTACCTGCGCGCAAAGAAGTTCAATAAATGCCAATAGAGGTTGTTGCGTCAAGAGATACCGCACCAGGTCATAGCGCCTCTCCTGTTTCAGGGTTAGTATTTAACAGCGTAATTTCAGTTACGCCGCCTCCTCCGCCACCACCGCCAGAACCTAAATCATATGGACCAGAGATAATAGTCTCTAATGTTCCTTGACCAGTGACAGAATCTATTTCAGACGTAAGATATCAATAATTTTTATCTGGAAATTCTGATGTTGGACCGTAGTAAAGACCTTTTGCTTTTGTTTTAACAGCGTCCTCTATGATCGGCATAGCCGTCTCTGAATCAAGTTTGCCATCTAATACAGTTTGTAAATTAGTAATAGCCGAAATCGGATGCTGATCCGCTAGATCTCTATTAGTTAAACGATTATGATCTGAGACACCGCCGCCGGATGTAACTGTTCCACCGGTTATGCTTCCACGCGCGTTTATTTTTCCTGTTATCGCCATTAATAGCACTCCTTTACTTAGTCATTTATTACGAATTTTGTCTTATTTACAACAGTAATAACTTCATCGATATAGTCTTCATCAGTATCCTGCAATCGATGTAATTTGATTGCGTAGTAATACACGCCTGGAATAAGGTCTAACGTGTCTTCAGGCTCAATAGTTATCGCTAGATTTCCAGCAGAGTCGCAATCATCCGCAGTAAATCTTTTTTTAACTAATGCGTCTTCAAATGATTGATGCGGATCCATAAGTCCAAAGTACAAAACATCGTCATTGCTGAGAATATATCTACCATTATCTGAAGAGTCGTCATTAATAGTGAAATCGAATGTATAAGTGTCGCCACGATTAATTGTGATTATATTGCTTGCCATATATTAACTCCTCATATTAAATTTTATCTTATAATTTAGCAATTTGCAATGAGTCAATATTTTTAATAAATAAAAAATAGCCACTATATCTAGTATAGTGGCTATTAATTAGATAATTAAGCTAGGGTAATAACTATATCCCCATTGACGGCATCAGCTGGAATAATTACAGTAGCCTTTTTGCCACTGACTGTTATCATATCTGCCGTAATTGTGTATGAATTTCCTCCAATCGTAGCAGAAGAAATTCTACTTAAACAAGCGTCGGCTGTCGGCAAAGTCCCGGATGCACCATCAGGTACACAAGTCGAATCTTTTGTCGGATTAGCCTTGTTAGTTTGATGATAGAACGCAAAAGCCAAAGAAGCACCCTCAGCGACCGTCGCTGGAATTTCAACTAAGTCTGTTGAGAATGAGTATTCTCCAGCGTTATAAGTAACATTATAGGTGGCTTTTGTGGACGCTATAGTAATAATCACGTCGAAATTATCTTTTATCTTAGTTATTTGATATTGATTACCTTCAACGTTGAAATTTTTATAGTTCTTGGCGGAAGTGGTTACTGACATTGTATAGTCAGGCGATTCCACTCAGTCTACAGTAAAGTTCACTTGCGCTGCATCTGACACAGACTTATCTGGATAACCTGTATCTTTACTATATGACTTACTGACGACTTGCTTATCAACAAATTCGAGTACTTTAGGCGAATAACTACTTAGCATTGCATCATTTGTTCGATACTCAGTCACAACTGGAAGCGATCCATCGTAATTTTCCGGCACTACTATTTTATAAGTTATAGCATAACTTTCCATCTCTGATTCTTTTGCGGCCGATAGTGTGACAAACACATCATCAGAGACTTTTGTTAATCTAAATATATTGTTTTTGCAGGTTGTATAAGGTGTCTTAAAATTTTTAAATTTAGAGGTGTCACCACTTATTTTTACAGCATCATAGCCTTCCGCAAGAGACGGGCTGAAATTTACTTGACCGGTTCCGTCTATGCATGGGAATCCAAAATCACCGTCTTTCGCAAATACTGGCGCAGAATAATCTTCACCTTCTTGATCTGAGTCGCATTTATATACTTTTATGCTGGTAATATTTTCATCAGCAGATAGTGCAACCTTCTTTGGAGTTATTGCAGATATTTCAGATCTAGCTTGTGTGATAGCATCGATTCTTGCATTCGCTATAAGCTGATCAACTTCTTTTTTTGCATAATAATTATCTGGTATTTTATATACAAATCAGTCTCCATTAGTACTTGTTTCATTGACAGTAGAAACAGATGTGGTTAAATCAAAATTAACTGCTGTTTTTATCTCAAAGTCTGAAGAATATGATACTATATTAGTATTTATATCATAAGTTGAAACGTCCGCTAATGTGTATATAACCGGCGTATTTGAATATAATGAATCGACAGTCCCTGTAATCGCATCAAAATATTTTTTAGCGGTATCAGTAAACACAAGGTTCTTGCCTAAGATCGCGGTACCTAAGAAATAATTATTCGCATATATGTGTCCAGACATTTTAGCGTCATCTGTGAGTTTTCACGTTATAGACGCATCAGTTTCATTATCTTTGAGATATAATGCGATATAGGCTTTGCCTCAGCTCTGTGACTTGTTGTATTCATTGCCAAGTCACAAACAGTTGCCAACAACACCAATTTTCGAGTCTGTTATATAGCAGATACCGTCACTAGCAAGGGCGACGCGACTGTACTCATTCGTTGATTCGCAATAAGCATTAACAACGATACCATTCGGCGCGGATAAATATGCGACTGATGTTTTTTGCGGTGATGTAGTATCGTAATATTTCATCTTTAATGAGATATTAGAATCTGAGTGGAATATCGTTCCGCTGTTCTTTCTTATATATGAGATATATCCAGCAGTGAAGTCTACCTCAAGTCTGCCTTTAACATTTTGATAATCGAATAATATTGTACCAGATTCGTCAGTCTCATCGCAATATACGCCATTGAGCACGACGTTCACATCCTCGACCGTTGAGACAAACTGCTTGCCAGTGATATTTCCTGATATGTAATAAGTTGCTTTTGATTCAGCAGAGCCTAAAAGAGTATAAGTATTGCCAAACCCATCTAAAGTGACGGTCTCATCAGCGGAATTTTTATAAGTGACTTTGCACTCTCCATATTGGTCGGCTAAAGTAAGTTTTCTAGCGTTCACTTCTGCAAGCTGGGAGTCAGATAGCCCAGATCACGTGCAAAGATCATACACAACAACTTTAACGCCATTAGTTTCTTCCTGAAACACATCTTTTATATTAGTAGAGGCAATTGTGAAATCACCTTTAATTATTCTACAATTTCCTACAGTTGATTTGTTTTGGAAGATACCGTCTTCTACTTTATTGATAGTAAATTTACCGTCTGTGATAGTCATTTCAACAGTGGTCTTATCAGGAGAATCGGCAGACCCCGCAGAGAAGGCATCATTGCAACTATCAATAGTGATATCACCGCCTGTTATTCTTAAAAATTTAGAGGCGTGGAAAGCATCGTGGACTGCATTAATCTTTATAATCGGTCATCCGTTTACGGTTAGTTCAGACGCTTTAATACCATGGCCAAGATTGGTGCTCAATGACAAGAAGCCAGTTCCAGTAATAGTTATATCGCTGTTTGAGAGCAATGCTGCCGCATCATCTTTTTCAGTGCCTGTAGGAACAGATATATAGTTTGAGGTGTTAGCATAAACTTCAACTACAAGCGTCTTTTTCTCTGGTGAATAGATAATACCGGAATCGCTATCAGATAAAATATTTACACCTTTTAATCTTAACTTGGTTGGGCCCACTGGTTCCGTAGAAGAAGATACTTCTATATGGCCAATAAGATTACCAGATAAATTATATTCCTGTCCTGCGTCAAGAGAAATTGTTATTTGATTTGATGTAGAAGAGATATAATCAGTATTATTAACAGTAAAAATATAAGTAGTTTCTGGAGTAGGCGGTTCTGGTTCTGGTGATACTGAACTGAGATTTATTCTTCTAGCCCAATTTGAGTCAGAGTATCACAGCTGCTCATAGCCGTTATCGCTTAATCTGTTTACGTGAAGCGTTCCAGACGTGGTCGTGCCTTCTGGGACATTGATAGCATTTGTTAACTTGTATACTCCTTGAATAGACAAGGTATTTAAATCTACTGAATCTAATTCTGTATAAGGAAGCTCTGTGTCTGTGACGACAGTAATATTACCGGTGCCCAATAAACTTTCATTATTTATTGTTTTAAGATTGACGCCCGCTTTAAGTAAATCCTGCTTAGTATCTAATTTAGAAGCAGCAGATTCTACCTTTTCAGAAATATCTTTAATAGATTTGTTTGCAAGCAGCAAAGAAGAATCTATTTCATTCTTATTGCTGGCAACCGTTTGCTCGAGAGTATCTGCTCTGCTTTTTAAGTCAGAAGTTTTTTCAACTAATTTATTACACGTATCGCTTAAATTAGAGGCAGCCGACTTAGCGCTATTCGCTGTCTCTAATGCTTCGGCTGCAATAGAATTTGCTTCTTCTACACCAGCCTCAATTCTGTTCATATTATTTGCGTTTAACTTAGTTTGATTATTAACTCAAATTTTTCTTTCATAACTCATTGCTAGTTTCTCCTATATTAATTATTACATACCAAAGTTGATGAACATAACATTGATTCTCCGACATATGGAGTTGGATTACTGTGGCCGCCGCTTTGATTATAAAGGCTATTTAAGACCAAAATCGGCACTTGCGGCATAACAATATATTTATTATCATCAGTGATAATCATAACCTCTCATTCGATTGGGGAGTCGATATCAGCATTCTGTCAAGAAGCAGTTTCTTCGCCGGACAATGAGAAATCTATAAATCCAGTGAATTTGTCATAGCTAAAATGCGAATCAACTACTCCAGTATCAAGATAATATTCATAAGTTCCAATACTGCCGTTTGGCTGCTTAAATGTAAGAATCAGCTGAGCAAAATCCAAATTACCGTCATCATCATAATCAACTACATAGTTAGTCTCTGATAAATTCACAGACAGTGTCGCAGAAGAACCTCTTATAATTGATTTATATGACGAACAGCAGCAGCTATTTCGTGGATATGTACTTAGAGTTGTCTTTATTTTAAAATTATTCATAATAATATTCCTTATTTGATGTAGAGGATAGCAGACTCTTTAGAAAATAATTCATAATCTCTATCTTGATATTGCATCATAAGTTGAAGTCGGTATGTTCCGTAATTAAGATTATATTGATGTGGATCTACTTGAACCGAAACTGTGTCATCACTATATGCCTCTGCTAAAATCTCGCTTATTAATTCATCAGATTTACTACTGTATATTCGTAAAAAAAATTTTGCGGTATCTAATAGCTCCACAATACTTCCGTCTTCAACTTCACCGTCTAAATAAAAATATAAAGTAAATGGAGTGTCGGATGTTGCAGCGACGCCGAGCATTTTTCCAGCCACATTTCTTAATAACTGCGCACTTGAAAGAGTGTTTGAATTTTCAGAACAGTCGCATAGCTTTATTGGCGGATATATTTTTTTGTCTATATCGTGCTCGTAATTATAAAACATGCTTCGCATTTATATATCCTCCTTATTTTAAATAAATATCAACTTAATTTAGCAGTTTACGTAGATAATAAAAATAAAAGGACTAATTAAATAGTCCTTTTATTTAAATTTTACTTAATTGTATTTGCAAATGAAATAGATTGATCAATAAACGCACTGAGCTGATCTAAAAAATCATCTGCGTCGATGCCTAATTCTTTTGCACTAGATTTAACTGATTCTATTACTATTGTCTTTTTGTCTGCACCTGATTTAGACTCCTCTTCAGCTTTAGTCATAGCAGCTTTTGCAAGGGACATTATAGTATTTCAATTTTCTTGTGCAGTTTTATCTTTTGCACTGGCAATATACTTTTTGATTAAGAAAAATACAGATACCGCCGCACTGATTAAACTAACTAGTGCTGTTATTAATGCAATTAATCCATTTGCAGTAGAAATTCAATCATTCATTATAATATACTCCTTACTTATTCAAATCTAAGTCGATGTCGTCTTCCGATTTGGCGTGAATATTAGAATCATTGTCAGTTAGGTCAATATCATCAGATTTTTCACTGTTTAGATTATCAGACTTCGCTTTAATTGCTTGTGGTAAATATTGGTCTAACTCGTCCTTATCTGCTTCAATTTTCTTTTCTAAAGACTGAATAACTAATTCATTATCTTTTTTATTCTTTGCATCTCTAAGAAGTGCTTCATCTTGATCTAAATTATCTTTTAAATATTTAATGAATACATTATAATCTTTTAAATCTGAATCTAAGTCTTCTTTTATTAAATCATCTGAAGTGTGTGTTATAACTCCATTTTTAGTGCATTTGCGAATCGCTCCGTCGGCAGTTAACTTATTTTCATAATTTTCACAGTTTTTGCACATCCATTGACCATCACCGACTTCTTTCATATCTTTTACTAAATGGACATTACCACACATGCAGCATTGAACCACCGCATCTTGCTCAACTGCGCCCGTGCACTCACGAAAATCTTCACGCACGTCATTTAATTCATCATCGTAGTGAGTGCTTTCGAAAGAAGATAAATCTTCTAGCATACGATCAAAATCATAAGTTTCTTTATAAATAAAATCTTTATCAGGATAGGCAATATAAATTGTCGCACAATTTCTATATTGAGATCTAAATGCTTTATCATCTCCATTTCATTTTTTAGGATAATCTAAAGCAAAAAATTTACCTGTTCTATTATCAGAATATCCATAAATATATGGTGTGTTGTCTTTCTTTGCGTACTTTAACGCATTGTTATAAGATGCGATTTTATCTCCGGCTGGTTTTGCGACTCTTGCGTGAGTATCTTCATATAAATCATCTTTGCTAAAAATTTCATCATCTTCTATATTCAACTCACTATCCTGTGGAAGAATCTTTTTACTTTCTAACTCATTACTCGTAATTAAAACTTCTTCGCCGCGAGAAAATTCATTATAGTCGTTGTTAAAATATTCAACGCTATAAACAGCCGCTTCTGGATATTTATCCTTAACTGAATAATAATAGTCTAACGCCTCGTCTTTTGATGGGAATTTAACGATATTTCCATCTATAGGATCTTTAACTCCTCTGACTTCATAGAAAATATCAAACATTATATATCTATCTCCTTAATTATTACTTTGCTTCTCATTGATTAATATATTCGACTAAAGAATTGCAATCAGAACTATTTAAATTTATTGACACCTCAGTAACGGCTGTTTGCGCATACTGTTGGTCATATTGTAATAAAACTAGCGCACCAACATCACTTATGTACGGAGACACCGCAACTATCGGAACTTCACTCTTCGAAGCTCTAAGCATTAAATAAGTAGCGGTTTCCGCGTCACCCGTAAAAGACAACGCGCCAGTTGTGTATATTCCCAGTGCTTGACACAATTTCCATAGAGTTTCTGGATAAGTAGTATTAATAAATTGCTGCAGCGCGTCGATGACCTCGCTTTTATTATCGCGTATGACTGCGGAAGTAATTGGAAGATTAATATAAAATTTATAACCATTACACTCCATAGAAATAGGTATTGAAATGTCGCCGCTAGCGCCTCTTGGGCCGGTCGCGCCAGGACTGCCCTGTTCGCCTTTAATATTAACATTACTAATAGGAGTTGACGCATCAGTCAATTTAATCGTAAGTTTACCGCTTGTTAAGTCGATTGACTCAATTCCTATGCCGTCAGCTCCTTTGATATTGACTTTAGTTGGAGCATCATCTGAGCTATTTTTGGTCCAAGAAAGCTTACCATCAGCGTCGACTGCTGGCTTTCAAGTATCACCCGCAGCGCCACGTAAGCTTTCTGATTTTATTACGTTTGTTGCATCTTTACTGCTAGTAAAGCTTAATATATCACCATCTCAAGAAGGCGTAAACGTCGCACCGTCTTGGCCTTTTGCAATAACGTCAGTAGTTTTATCTCCTATACATCAATAGCCATTTGCATCAATTGTCGGAGTTTTACCGTCATTTCCTACTGCCTTTATATTAGTATCTTTACCATTTATTTTTCAATTATTTGTTGATGGGTCAATTCCTGGTATAATTCCAATTGGATCAGGTAATTTAATATTACCACTATCATCCTCATCTGAACTAATAAGCTCTCTAAATTTAATGTTAGTACCGCTAGCGCTCTCATTTCCAGAGTCGTCTACTAAAGTTGGAATAATAGTTCTTCCAGCAGTACCTTGAGGACCTTTTATATTTACAGCAGAATCAAACCAAGAGGTTTTACCATCATCCTTAAATATATCAAAGTCTCCAGTTTCTTTGTTGATGGTTACTTTGCTGATACCATCACCTTTATCACCTTTAATATCAATACCCTTATTAGGATTAAAGAGATCTGGCAAAGTACTAGAATCGCCGTTTTCACTAAAGTATATACTGCTTCCATTCATGCATGGGACTCAAGTTGATCCGTTTTTCGCGACAGAAAAAGTATCTTCTGACTCCTGTGTAACACCATCTGACGCAAGCGTAGAATAGTAAGTAGTCGTTTTTGTTCAAGTATAAAGATTTGATGGTACATTTGTTACATTATCATACCAAGTATCTGGTTTTGTTGTGTTGCTATTACTTGAACCATAGGTGATTTTAGTGCTTGAAATAGTTTTAAGCGTTTTCGCAGTCACATCTCCGGTTGGGCTGACAGTAAAGTTTTTTCCAAGTCTAATACCATCAGTTCCGACGTAAACGCCTGAATCGTGTGAAGTGTCGCTGAAAGAAGTTACATCACCTGAATGCAAAGATGCCCCAGAAACGGTGAATCCACCAATTGTGACGTTATTTGGCGCTTCAGCGTCCGCTTTAAATATTGTAGTATTATCATTCTTTACTTCAATTTTTTTTGTCTCTAATGACTCTTTAACAGTAAGGTTCTCAGCTGTTGCTTCAACCGTCTTGAGATTTTCAGCCAATATATCTTTTGAATATATAGCATCTGCGTTAATAGCTAAAACATTTTTACCACTGCTATTAGTTGTTGAATATATACCAGAATCCTTGGTATCTGCGTCAATGCCGAGTGCGTTACAAATATTAGTGAAATCTAATACAGGGCTCTTCCCATCTTTGCCAAAAATACCAATGATGTGTGCAGCAGATCAATCTCCGGTACTACCGTCAGTATAGCATGTTCTAGTCCTCTCTCATAAATAAGGGGTATCGCTTGTTGGATCCGAGTAGGTCGTACTAAAACTAGACTCGGCGGGTGTCGCAGTTGTAGTAGATAAAGCGTACTGTGCTTCTACTTTAGATACGCCAACACCACTTGCGCCTGCTTCTCCTTTTGTTCCAATTATAGCCGGAGTAGTATATGTTACATTCTTGTTGCCGTCATCGAATGTATATATAGCACGCTCAAAATTTCATAAATACTTCTTTTTGTCTGTTGGAGTCTGAGTAGATGTCGCTCAGCCATCTGCGGTGATTTTTGATTCGTCTGCACTTATTTCAGAATCAGAGTCGTCATCACCATCTGCACCGCAGGTCACGTCCGGCAAAGAAACACCGGAATTGCTAGCGGAAAGTTTGTAATACTCAGTAACAGCAACAGATTTTATTCCGCGACCATTAGCGCCAGATTTTCCAAGAGTTCCTATTAAACTCGGCACTGTTGTATTTATAATATTTCCATTAGTATCATAAATTTTTTCATAATTTCACAAATATGGAGCATCTTCCGTCAATGTAGGTACGGTGTTTTTGACTCATCCTGTAGTCGTCTGAGTAAGTCCGCTTGCAACGTTGCACGCATAATAATATTCTTCTACACTACCAATAGAGGCACCATCTTTACCATTTGTTCCATCCTTACCGTTGGCTCCATCTTTGCCATTTGCACCGTTGACGCCATCCTGTCCCTTAATTAATACACCGTCTATTGGGGTAGTGCCATCAGTTTTTGTAACGGTCAACAATCCGTCCGCGAGAGTGATCTTGTCAATCCCAACACCATCCTCCCCGTCTTTTCCATCGGCTCCGTTTTCCCCGTCTTTGCCATCTTCACCATTTTTACCTTCAGCAACAACGTCAGTAACTATACCCGCAACTGTTCATTTTTTAGTGTCAGAATCAATAGTTGGCACAATTGATTCCGTAGTAACAGTAGACGCTGCATCGCTGCTCGCGGTTTTAGTAAAAGAGATAGTACCGCTATTTGCATTATATGTTGGTTGATAGGTATAATAGTATGATGTTGCATTTATTGGAATAACAACTCCGTAATCTTCAGAATGAAGGTTAGTGTCAGAGGTTTTCATAACTGTAGATTCGTCCGTAGAGATACTACTTTTATTTGATCAAAAGTCTCTATCTGTAAAAACTAATAGACAAATATCACCACGATTTAGTTTTGCAGCGCCAATATTATAAGCCTTAACAGTCTTAACACTTCCATTTTCTGCGATAGGAAATGGTCTGCAGGTTACAGTTTGTCGCGTGTCGTTGGTATTCATAATAATAGCCAAACTTGCAACATGAAGATCAGCTGAAGTACTATTTTTTAAATTATTTATAGCAAAAGACACAGTAGTGCCAACATCAATCTGCGCTAGTTTTTCATTAATTTCTTGTGCAGTATAATTTAATTTTGATACATTGTTAGACATTTATTATAACCACTCCTTTCATACGATTATGCTAAATAATTTAGCAGTCTAGCAGCAAAACTGGACGGCCATCGAGCAAAGATTTTCTACTATCTATTATTTGCTGATTGCGACTTCCTTTCCACGGGTTTGCGCTAGAGACATCTCTTTGAGAGAGTATAAATGGGCCGGTAACTAAAACATTAGCCAATTGTAAAATTGTATCTGTTATATTGCTTGATATGTATTTTTGGCCATTTAACAATAAATCATTTAATTCATATCCCGTATATATCCATATATCT
>CAVBGZ010000007.1:0-24358 GCA_963595075.1 Waltera intestinalis | reverse complement strand
ACGTCTTTTTGATTTTCTTGCTCAAACGGTTCGGCGCCGCAAATAGTAAGTCCTTTTATATATGAATATTTTAATGCTTCAATGATTTCTAAAATAGTGTTGTCTGTAAATAATTGTCCATACCTAAAATCTTGCGCAGGCTTATTTTGACACCCTAGACAATTTCTTCGACAGCCTGAAACAAAAATACAAACACGTACTCCTGGACCGTCTGCGATGTCTTCTTTATCTATAGAACTATAATACATATAAATTTATCTCCTAATAAAAAAGTATACTACTACTTTTATATAGTAATATACTTTTATTTTTTTATTACATATGCTTAACTCTATCTTTTACTTCAGCTTGTTTACCTTTATTAAAAGCTGTAGTGTAATTTCCAGTTAAATATCCAGTGACTCTTCTTAATTGTCTAATATTATGACTTCCGCATTCTGGACAATGATCGTTAAATTCGTCAGTATATCCACAGTCTAGACAAGAATCATTTGGAACATTAATGGCAAAATATGGAATATCGTGATCCATTGCGTAGTTAACAATAGACTCAAGCGCTTCTAAATTATTTTTCGCCGCAGAGGAAAGCTCTACATAAGTAATGCAACCGGCGGAAGAGTATCCAGTCAGTTGAGATTCTATATCAATTTTCCTAAACGCCGAAACCTGTTCCCAAACTGGTACGTGAATACTGTTTGTAAAATACTCTCTATCACTAACATTTTTTATGATGCCGTACTTTGCCTTAAACTTATTCATCGCGGTATAGCACAAAGATTCAGCGGGAGTATAATAAACTCCAAAATTAAGGCTATATTTTTTCTTAAATTCTTCACAACGGGTTTTAAATAACTGTTCGATTTTCTTGGCCAGTTCCATACCTTCCGGAGTGGTATGATCGACCCCAATTAATATCTGTAATGTTTCAGCGAGACCAATCTGACCGACCGCCAGCGTGCCATGCTTAAGAGCAGATCTTATTCCTTCTTCAGGTTTATATCCGGTCATCGTTCCATTTTCATACATGAATTTTGCTGATTCAGGAGATTGAGCGCAAATATAATCAAATCTCTCAATAAGCATATCTTTTGCTTCATGAATTTTTATATCCAAATATTTTAAAAATTCATGAATGAGATTTTGACCCTCTGCCAAGTTTTCCTTGACTTCCATGGCAATAGTTGGAAGAATAATAGAAACAGGGCAAATATTTCCACGACCGTCTTTTGTCTGTGGATTAACACCGGGCTCTGCATTTATATCATATCCGTTAGCAGTTCGGCATCCCATAGTACTAAAATAAGTTTTAGGATCATTTTTATCATATCCTGCATTATTTGTCCAATCTACGTTTGCAAAATTTGGATAAAGTCTTTGCGCGGTTGATCGCAAAGCAAGTTTAAACAAATCATAGTTCGGGTCGCCCTCCGCACGATTAACACCTTTCATACACTGGAATATTCCACAAGGGAAAATTGGAGTTAAATGATGCTTACCAACACCAGCAATAGAACCTTCTAACAACGCTTTAATGACCATTCTTCCTTCTGGTAAAGCGCAAGTCCCGTAATTAATAGAAGTGAATGGAAGTTGATTTCCAGACCTACTCTGTAGAGTATTTAAATTATGATACATTCCTTCAACTGCCTGTTTTAACTCGCGCGTTGTAAGATCCATTGCGTACTTATAAACTCTTTCATTACTATAAACAGACTTGTCGACTATTGAAGTGTCTTTTGAAATTTCTTCTGTTAACTTAGTGTCTACTAAGTACCCATATCCCTCAATATAGTGTTTTCTGAAACTTCTTCTTACATAAGGAACCATTGTCCAATCAAGATGAGTGGCAGAGACTCCACCAAATTGCTGTAATGATTGAAGTTGGAAAATAACAGCTACCAATTGAAATGCAGTATTAATGCTAGATGCGGGCCTAATATCTGTCTGCCTAGTGTTAAATCCGTCGGCCAATAGCTTATCAAACGGAATAGATAAACAATTGTGCATACCAACTGCATAAGAATCTAAATCATGAATGTAAATTTCATTATTTAAATGATTTTCCTTTGACTTCTTACTCATGCAGTTTTCTAACGCAAACCATCTCATCAACTCGTTAGTAGCCTCGCCTTTTCTGCCGCCAAAAGAATGTTCATCGACGTTTGCATTCTGATTAATTACATTTGACGCCATTAGCTTTTCTGCCACATCATGTAATAATTTTGTTTTATTTTCTCTAATTCTAGTTCTGTTATCTCTATATAAAATAAACTGTTTTGCAGTTTCTTTAAATTTACTTGCCATTAATGACTTTTCAACTGCGTCCTGTATAGTTTCTACCGCAATTGGTTCAGAAAAATGACCACACTTTGATACTACAATCGAAGTAATTCGATCAATATCTTCCTGATTCATTTCTTTCGAGCGAGTATTTGCCTTCGTAATTGCAACTCGAATTTTCTCGGCATTGAAGTCTACAATCGTACCATCACGCTTAATTACTTGCATATTTTGTTTGAAATCTCCCACTGTTTAGAATTGTTTATAGTTTTATACTTAAAGATATATCATTTATGCGTCTATATTTTATGCCTACTTCATCAAACATCCTCCTTGTCGCAATATTGCTCTCTTCGTCTCTATAATCATTTACGTATACGACTTCCTTTATGCCAGACTGAATGATTGCTTTTGCGCACTCACAGCATGGAAATAATGTTAAATAAATAGTAGAGTCGGTCAAATCGACTGTTGAATTAAGAATTGCGTTTAATTCTGCGTGCACGACATATGGATACTTAGTTTCATGTTTAGCGCCACAGTGACCCCAAGGAAAATCCACATCACTACAGCCAATTGGAAATCCATTATAGCCTACGCCAACAATCTTTTTATATTTATTAACAATACAGGCACCGACCTGAGTTCTCGGATCTTTTGAGCGAAGTGCAGATAATTTAGCGACTCCTAAAAAGTATTCATCCCAGCTAATTATCATACATATAAACCTCCTATTATATATTATTATACAACTTAGCGCTAGTAACGTGAGACTTGATATAAAATAAAGAAATAGCTTTCACTATTTCTTTATTACCTGTTATGGTCTACTTATGAATTTTTTTTGACGTCTTGTTCGTTTTTCAGCTGACTGACCGTAAGAGCGCTGTCACTTATCGTTAATGAAACGCTAGTAATAAGAATATCTTCTCCGACATTGATATGTGGGCCGAAAACTTTCAAGACCAACCACAAGTCATCAGTAATATAAGTACTGACATCACTTGGTTTTATTTCTGGCTGATCTTCTTTTTTTGAACTATTAAAGTAATTAGCCAAAACTTCTTTTCCTTTTTCTGTAAGCACAATCGTAACTTTATCAGTAAGGGTAAGTTCAACCTTTTCCCCTAATGTATTTCTAATATAATTTATCATAAATAAAATCCTTTATAAATCTTCAGATTCAGCATTAAAAATGCGATCGGCTGCCTTTGCTACTACAGCAAGTTCATCACTTCAAAGGCCGTAAATTTGCGACACGTAGTTAATAACTAGCTTAACTCTCATATCGGTAATAGTCGCACCTTCTTGCTTTAAAAATTTTAATCTCTCTATCGTATTATCAACAAGTGCTTGGTTCATTTATAGTAACCCCACTTTCTTATAAACATAGGTAAGTTTCGCATTTGCAATATCTGCCGCTTGTTTATTTCCAATATCTAAAACCCTATCACAAAAGTCTACATTTGGAAAATTATCTTTTAATTGTGTTAATTCATTTGCAATAGAGTCTGCGACTTCTAACTTAAATTTTTTGTAATCAGTTTCACCTTTAAATTTATTAATCGTTTCGTCTAGACTAAGTCTGGTTACTGCAGCATAAATATTTAACAAGTTAGATATTCCTGGTTTATTCTCAGGATCATAATAAACTAAGCCATCAGAATCTGCTTTTGCCTTTAAAACTTTTTTAATAACTTCGTCTCTTGAGTCATCAAGATAAATTGTTCCTTTATCAGACTCTGACTTGGACATTTTCTTTGTCGGATCAGACAAGGACATAATCTTCGCACCGATCTTTGGCACGACGCACCCTGGAATTCTAAAAGTATCTCCGTATATTCGATTAAAATAGTTTGCAACGTCATGTGTAAAATCGACATGAGGTTTCTGGTCAATACCAACGGGAACATAATCGGCATCATATAATAAAATATCCGCATTCATCAGAGATGGGTACATCAACATGCCGGCAGGAGCAGCTTTCCCTTTATTTCTCTCTAGGTAATTTTTGTACTGCGGCATTTTAAGTAAATCAGTTGCAAAAGAATTACAGGTTAAAATCCACTCTAATTGATTATGAGCTGGAATGGCTGATTGCTTAAAAATTGTGCACTTATTTGGATCTAACCCCGCAGCAAGATAAACTTTTAATATATCTTGAGAATTTCTTCTTAGCTCGTCTGGGTCTTGATGAATCGTCAACGCGTGCAAATCGGCAACGAATACAAACAATTCATATTCATCTTGATACTCAATAAACGGCTTTATTGCGCCAAGATAATTTCCTAAAGTCAATCTTCCAGACGGCTTTATTCCTGAAATCATTCTTTTCAAAATAATATAACCTCCCTATTTATATATTATAATATACAATTAAAAATAAAAAAGTCTAGATTATTAATTAAGCAATCTAGACTTATCATTAATTAATTGGTCCCTCTTACCCGAATCGAACAGGTCTCAGTGGTTTTGAAGACCATTGTGCTACCGATGCACCAAAGAGGGAAATTTATACTTTTTTATAAGAGAAAGCTAACTCTATAATAATATACATTATTGTTTTTAGAAAGTATCAATATAATTGAGCATAACACTCGCTTCGTTTGATAAATCATCTTGTGCTTTATATAGACAGTCTTCTAAACCAGATATCTTACGATCTACTAATTCACGGAAGTTTTTAAATATTTCTTTATCCGTTTCGCTAAAAGTTACATCAACGTCTTTCTTATCTAGTAACTTTTTTAAAGAATAATAATAATCTAAATCAATATTAAGCAATTTTTCTTCAATTTCATTCATCTAAGCATGACCTCGCTTCATAAATAAATATACAATAAAAAAAGCAAGACTATTTAATAAATCTTGCTTTCGGCTCAATTTTATCTTAATCTAATAATTAACGCAACCAGAAACCGTTGAACAAATTATTTAGCGCGCTAAACATTCTACGGCTTTCTTCTATCGCATCCTCTAGCTCATCTCTACGCGCCTCTTCAACCTTAAACTCAATCGCGCCGTTCTTATCTGCAGAATAAGTTAGATGATATCCTTGATGCTTTTTTGCAAAAGAATCTAGACGGCTTTTAAAGGTATTGTACTTCTCCGCCGCAATATTATCAAGTTCTTTCTTCTTCGCGTTATTGTCCTTAAGGGTAGTAAGATAATCATTTGCTGCAGATTGAACAGATTTCACATCGACCAAACGATCTTCTTTTTCCTTAAGTTCCTTCTTGTGCGCTTCTCTGTAGGCAGATTCAGCCTTAATTAATTCTTGCTTGGAATCAAAATACTTATTAAGCAATTTTGACTTGAAGCAGACGGCATAATCAGTGCCTTCTGCTTTTTCTAATTCTTCTTCATTAACCTTATCTTCAAACATATTAGTTGGCCCTCCTATTGGCCTAATTTTATTACCTCTAGAGTCCTATCTCTAAAGGATGCCAACGTTAATTCTTTTTTGTGATGAGCCGACACAAATCTAAAAGAATTAGCGCAGTCACCAAAATAAACATTATCGACTGTAACGAGTTATTACGTTGTCGTGGATTTCACACTAATTTAATATACAATAAATTTTATTAATCAATCTTATCATAATAAGATTCTTTTCAGTACTCTGTATGATATTTATATGGATTAAATAACTTAAAGACGGAGAAGCTATCTTGCTTGAGTACGATTTTATTTAATTTAAAGTATGTCGGTAAGCAGACCATGTATGTGACAATATCATTGTGGTCGCCAAAATTATAGCACTCTTTATAGCAAGATTTTAAGTATTGCTTAATATATTTATTGGCATGACATCACGGTTTTACAGATCCGTAAGTAAACACATAAGACTTTATCCCAAAATTAAAATATAAGTCTTGACAGCAGAGCTGCGCAAGGGCAGATCCTAAAGATCAACCAATAATTTCTACCTCTACATCAACGCCAGAATGTGTCGCTAATAATTCTTTGACTGCATTTCTCACTTTTCACTTGACGCACGAATACATATCTCCTCAGCCGGTAGCGGTTTTTAGCTGAATCATTTTTCCATCGTATTCAAAACGATCATAATATTTAGATGCAAATTCAAAGTTTGCCTTTCATTCTGATTTATCTGCTGTTTCTTTAAAATATACTTGGATAGCATTTCTAGAAGCGTCTCATATTACTTTATGATAAATAGTGTGCAGATGTCTATTGTGCGTATATTCAGACTTTTCGTAATCTATTTTAAATCTTGGGGCAGGCTCGCCAGAACAGCTCTGCTGTGACTGATCAATAAAATACTGTTGGTATGGTAATTTTTTATATGACATTATTAACTCCCTTCTATTAATTAATTTAGCCGTAATTAAAAAAAATAGCCTGCAATAAGGCTATTTTATTATTTTATTATCTTTTATTATTAATAAATTAGTTTTGTTAGAAATAGCAGTGGTTGCGTCAATCGCGATTAAGTTGTCTCCAAAATAAATTGAATCATTATTATAAGCATTTTCGTAGTGTTCATGAAAGGCGCTTGACTTAAAGTGGCCGACAACAAGCACTTTATGTTTTCTTTTTTCGAAATTAAACAGACCTGCGTCGAACTGTAAATATGGAACTCCTCACATACTCTGGCGTCAAATATCGTCCGACGCCGATCTTCAATTTCGCATTTGACGCATAAAATTCGTTTTTCCATAATATATAATAGATGAGGTATAGTCTTCAAGTCCTTCTTGAATTCTCACTGGAATAAACGAATGCGTTATTATAAAATCTCCTAACTCAAGATAATTAATTCAGCCATCAGATTTCATTCATTTATATATGTTAGACTTTAAGGCTTTCTTTTTTATCTTCATCCAAAGAGATATAAATAAATCAAAATTAAATAATGATAAATTATATAAATCAGAATTTAACTTCTTGGCTTCCACGTCATCATTTGAATACATGGCGCAAATAGTTTTAACGGTACCATTGGAAAACTGTCAACCCTCGGGATAAGAATCTGCGCTTTCCAGTAAGTTAAATAATAATTCATCATGATTTCCGCGAATCAATATCAACCTATTCTGCGAGATAGTTTTAAGATATTTATATAATGCAACCGTTTCGTCACCGCGATCAAAAATATCACCATTGATAACTAAAATATCATTAGGATTATCTTTCTGTCAAATCGAAGACTCTAAACGCATCTTAAGCGGTGTGAGATGGCTATGTAAATCGCTAACAATAAAGTATGTTTTTCCTATATATTCTTTTTTAGTGAGTTTCATTCTACAATCCTCAAAAATATTTAAGCGATACTATCTTCGCAGTGAGTATCACATTGGTGCATTATATTTAAGTAATTACAGAAAGACTGACCAAATAATTTAATGTCTCTATCTAGCGTTTTCTTACTTGTGTCCCAATTAAATGGACGCATATGATAATTTATAAGATTTGCAACAAATAGCCTATCTTTTTTATTCAGCGCCGGATCACCAAAAATAAGATACTCGTAAGCGCCTACATTCTCGTGTCCGTAGTAATGAGCAACATTATCTTTCCAAGTCTTAGTATAAAATTTTCCAATATCGTGGTAGCGAACTGCCTTGATTAATAAAAATGCATTTATGTCTGATCGTTCTGATAGGTCTATATTTTCCATTAAATATTCTTCAGCTAAGCGCATATGATCTTTTAAAGTGGCGTGGTGGTGCGGATTATCATGCGGCACGTCTTCTATAGAATGCAAATAGTCTTTTATGTTAGGACGTTTGTCTGTATAAAATATATTATTGGGTTTGAGCACGTTCCAATCAGTAGACTCAACTAGACAAATGTCGTCCCATCCCTCTTGATATAAAGGGACTTGAAAGTTTAAATACATTCTATCGATTACTTCCTCAGGCACGCGACGCGATCTCTCTGAATTGTGTTTCTTGCACAAGTCTATCGGAGTAATAAAGACCGAACATTTGTAAATTATTTCACTTGAATTGTCCACTTTCGATTTTAAATAATCAAGTAGATTCTTTCTCTTCTTCATTGATATATTGGTAGCATCGTAAATAACATTGCTGCCGGCATTCAATGCCACGAGAGTTCTATCTCTCATTAAAGTAAATACTCTGTCTGGATCCGCTTGAATAAATGAATCGCCATATAACTCCTCTCTAATTTTATCAGAAGAAATAACCACCGCTGGACGATCATGCGCATAATTACTAATATCGATATTTTTATACGAGCTGGTTTTTCCGCTTCCTGGAAGACCAACTAGCATATTAAATAAAACATTACATTGTACTATTGCCATATATCACTATCCCAATCATATCCAAGTGTCTCAAATATCTGCAGCCAGCGATCTCTAGTTAATCTATCAAAAGCACTATCTAATTTCTTATACATAAATAAAAACGGTTGAATAGTAGCCGGATATTCCTTAACTCTTTCAGCGTAAGCTTTTCGATCAGAGTAGGAGTCAGGATTAATCGTATCAGTAAGAGTTTTAATATAAAGCTTAAAGTTGTTCATCTTATTTTCTAAATCGTCAATCTTTCTAGAATATTCTGGATAATAAATTAAAAGCTCAGTCTGTTCATTCTCGAGAACTAAATCAAGTAATCTCTCTTTGGTAATATTACCGTTTAACCCGCTATGATGTGCTTTAACGTATTCAGGAGACTTTATCTTAACTCTATTATAATCCTTATCACAAACGACATAACCTTCTTCATCCCAAGGGAGTGTTTTTGCTGCTTCTTCTACATCTGATAACGTTCTTAATGAATAAATAATAGGAGTCTTAAATAAATCTAAAAATGGGTTATATTCACTAGGACGAATTTCTTTATCTGTTGATTTATAGCGACATCCTAAATAATATAACTCAGTGCTATCATAAGGAATAACAACTTTAGTACTAGGAGAAACTAACTCAAATAAATAAACAAAATTTTCTGTTAAATGCGTGATAAATTCTTCAAAAGTCAAATTAGCGGTCGCAAGTGCACTAAGAAAGATATCGCCATAAGTTTTATCTACAGATAAATCATTTAACTTTGCTTTAAAGGCGTCGATTGTACCGTTAGTAGAGACGTGCCACTTATTATCGTCGAACCAGACTTTCATAAGCGACCCATCAATCTTTTGTTGAACCTCCGCACTGTTCCAATCGATTGTCGGACAATACGACTCTCCGTAGTTACCGAACTTATTAAATGGATGACAGACACACTCTAATGTGTCTTTTCTATAAATAATTCCCCTTGCTTCTCTGACTAATGGGTCATTAAAATTAGATCCAAGCTGATTATATTTAAATAGTAAATAATTTCCATCTTCCTTAATAGTTAAATTATACGGATCTTTAGACAACAAATCTTTCCAATTGCTATGAGTAAGAATAAATTGCTTTATATAAAACATGCTCCTCCTCCTAAATATACTTATTATACAATAAAAAAGGAATAGCTTTTTGAACTATTCCTTTTTAATTATCTCGTTGGTATCGGTCGTATACATCTAACTGAATCGGATAGTAATTATACCGATCTAAACATACGCATACCGAGTTATCTGTTTTTGTTTTAAATTCAGGATTGCTGTGCACGTGACCAAAAATATTGTAATAAAGAGTAGATGTATTCATATAATATAAAGGTTCATGACTTAATATGAAATGTCCTTTTAAAACAATAGGGTTAAACTCTACTCTTTCAAATCCACATGCTTTAAAATGAGACTCTAATGCGGAATCATATTTTACAGTAAGATCTTGATTATGCTTTCGACCGTCATGGTTTCCTAATATAATTATTTTATGCCCATTTAATCTTCTGCCAATGCTTTCCGCCTCTTGTCTATTCTTAAAAGCAAAGTCGCCAAGAAAATAAACAGTGTCATTTTTACCGACAGTTTTATTCCAACGATCTATTAGCATCTCATTGTGATAATTTAGAATTAAGGTTATATACTCCATATAAAGCATTCTATTCGCTTCGTTGAATATCGACTTAAATACTGATTCTTTAAAGTAATCTTCTGTTAGCACATCATCGACAGTATCTCTAAATGAGCTATGAGACGAGTCTGCTTTATACTTAGCACGGATCTCATCCAGCTGCAGCAAAATATCGGACTGCTTATTGATCTCAAAAATATACTTAATAGTTTCATCTATACGCTGCGGTTCATATTTTAAAATATTTGGGTGTGAGAAATGTGTATCGCTACAGAAATAAGTTTTAGTCATTGCTAATTCCTCCTAATACGCACAGAAATGACCCGTATGAGTTTGTTTTATACAATTATAATAAAATATTTACACTGTAACTTCTTGCTACTCTATGAAGTCATTTCTGCGCTATTTTTATAAATATCGTAATGTCTAGTTACTATATTTATTTTTAGCTCGCACTGTTTTTAATACATCATCTAAGCTGTCACCAAGCAAATGTATTAAAGAAATTTCTTGATCACTCACATTCTTTCTATCAAACACGTCAAGAAAAATGCTGCACTTACTCTCATATCTATAATCGAGATATAATCGGCCAATCGTATCAGTTTCTTCATCAGTCCAGTATAAATCCAAATCATTATCTTGCATATATTCTTGTAAACTCTCTAGTAAACCCTTTTCAGAACAAGATACAAGACCGTAATAGTCATCCAGCTCGACTGTAAAGTCTCTAATTTTAAAAGTCTCCATATTAATTATTTACCTCGCTTTTTTGTTCGGCTAATCGCAATTCATATAATTTATAAATATTTTCTAACAGCTGTAATCTGGTCAGCAAGCCAACACCTCCAGGAACCGGACTTTGATAAGTTACATATGGTAAATTGCGCTGGCAATCGCCGATTAACTTACCTTCAAAATCAAAATTGATGCCGACGTCAAATATGATCGGTTTCGAATTCCTAAATGCGGTGTAATAAGCATCGGTCAACGTATTTTCATGACCAGTGGCGCATATAATTAAATCAGCTTGATTTAGATATGCAAACATATTTGCAACACTTGTATGAGAATGAACAACAGCAACGTTGCAGTTTCTATCTAATAATAACTTAGCTGCTGGTTTACCAACGATGTTACTTCTGCCAATAACTAGCGCGTTTTTGTCTTCAAAGTTATAATCGCTTCTTTCTAGAAAGCTAATAATTCCCATAGGAGTAGCAGGATAGGTTATTCCATTATCAGTGAATCCGTCTGCATCTTTCTTAGGATTAATCCACGACATAACTTCACTCTCGCTCAAATGTTTTGGCAATGGAAATTGAACCATAACAGCATCGATTGAGTTGGTGTCGCCGTTAAGCTTTTCAATAAACTCTTTTAAATATTCTTTTGTAATATCCTCTGGAAATTTAAATAATTTGGTTTTAATTCCGACGTCGTCACAGTCCTTAATCTTATTTTTTACATATCGATTAGAAGCTTCAACATTACCAATCTGAATGATATAAAATACAGGAGAAGAACCTGAGTTAGAAATTTTGAGCTTTAACGCTTCTTTTTGTTGTTTGACGTATTCTTTAATATCTTGCATATAATATACTCCTCATAATTATATTATACAAAAAAGCAGAGCTATTGTAAACCCTGCTTTAAATAATATTTTAATTTTCTTCTTTTGTATTGGTAACCTTGATAATTATACACAAATCGACAAAAACTTCTATAATAGCAGCGGTAAAAACTAGAATATTAAGTGCCACGCTTACACCGGAGGTGACTGTATAATAGCAACCTAAACAGGCGGTTGCAATAGCCAATAAACAAAGAAAATCAATAAGAATCTTATATTTTACCATTTAACTTTTCCTCTGGATATTCATCAAATAAACCGGACATGTACATCTTTCTAATATCACTACGTCTCTTTAACTTTGGATAAATATCTTTAAGATAATTAAACCGATGACTATTAATGTCATATAAAGCAATATCAAACGACTTAGTTTTCTTATTATACTCGACGCGGTTCAATAACTCAGAGCAGTTAGTGATAATGGTCACACTGTCAAGATCTTGGTCTTCACCTAACTTCTTTAATTCGTTAAAATCTTTAATAGCTTTTGTCGGTCCGTTTTCTGCGCCAATGACATAAGCATCCGCTAGTAAAGACTGTTGGTCATCTGCAGACTCAAAATAATCAACCGGCCCATCAATAAATAATAATCTAATATTCACTAATCTAAGCCTCCTTAGAAAATACTGACGTCAAGTATCCCTCTAAATAAGATACAATTATATCTAAGCTCTTTCTGCAGATAATTGCCGATTCAATAAATTCAGAGTATTTGTCTGGAAGATAGATGTCTTCATCCAGCATACTAGAGTCTTTGGTTGCCCCAGCGCGCAAATGAAGTACATACAACAAAGAAATATCATCGCTATCGCTATAGTTTTCAGCTGATATTCGTTCAAGCTCTACCCAACAATCCGGGCCGTATTCAGTGCTAACAAACTCACTAAGAGCAGCCTGAAGCTCATCAAATAATTTTTTAAACATATAATACATTAATCCTTAGATAAGATATTTAACTTGGAATCTATAAATAGTACATATTGGATTTGATCTTTTGTGACTTTCATCCCATACTTAGACTCTAACTCTGCTTTCAAGGCAGCAACAACTTTCTTCTTTCCTGTGTCTGTAGTACAGCTATTAAATTCTTCTCTTGCTTTTTCAATAGCTAATTGCTTATCTCTCTCTAACTGTGCTTTTTCTTCAGCCGCAGTATGCGCCTCTTCTTTAATAATAATTACTCTCTCTAAAATTTCATTCTTATATAGGTCAAAAATTTCTTTATAAACATCTGTATAGTCTGGTGAGTGATCTTCTAAATAATAGAATCCACGAACATCTTGCGGCATCAGTCCAACATAAATTTCATTAGTATATTCTTTAACATATTTAGAGAAAATATCTTGTCTAGTCAATTCTTCAATTTCGTCCGAGATGGCATTGCTTAAAAAAGCACCATCTTCCTCTGATAGCAGCACACCAGACATCTTGTCATATAAATAATCACTGACATCGTCGATAAATGAGTTAAGTGCTTCTTCTATATGAACCGGTACCGAGATGTGTCCTGCGATCTCAACTAAAGCAGAAAAGTCATTGATATCACAAAAACTATAACTACCGTTCTTATCTAGAGAATTCAGCTCAACGATCTTCATATTATTAAATGTTTTCATAAATAGGTTTTCTTTCCTTAATTAATTATTTTTAAGTTCTACCCAGCTATTTGTGGCTATGTTATGAACGAAATATTTCTTAACGTCTATTCTATTACCTATTGGAGTAATGACGTGATCAAAGTATATAATAAGTTTTTCACTTGAATATTCAACATTATACTCTTTTAAAATACGAACAATATCTTCTTCGTCATCGTATTCTTTTACTGCTACTCTATACGTATTATCTGCTGGAAAGTATGGCAGAGTAATCGGATAAAGCTGATCAAATAAATTTGTAGCAGTCCCAGTCCATGACGGCAAATCAGGAAAATCAACATCGAAAGCGCAAGCACGATTTATGTCTGAATAAACTACGCGGCCATCATCATATATACGTTTATATACCGCATTATAACGTTTGCAGCTAGAAATAGAAAAATCTGCGGACTCAGAATACTTATGAGGAGTTTCCCAATCATCTTGTTCAGTAATCTCAGAGAAAGGAAGCCCTTTAACCATTCGATTAAGAATCTCCATAGTATACTGTATAGACGCACCAGAATGTCCATCTTTAGTTAAAGACTTTAATGCTCTTAATGCCGAATTAAAGCACTCCTTATCATAGCAACAATCATTATTTAGTTTTAAGCACTTAACCTCGTTCTTCGCATTATTATAAATGTTGCTCATTAGTCGCTCTCTACTTCAGATGGCATATAGGTCGGGATCTTCTCGAGACCAAAATCTTTACTTAGACTATAGCTCGTATTTAACTCTAACTCGCTGAAGTTTTCTCCATCAGGATAATTTTTAACATTCAGCCTGAGATGTGCGATAGTGTGATAACCGTGCCACAAATGTAAAGAAATAATAGTGTCGGCTGTTTCTGGACGATCGTAATCCAAAAGCTTAGTATATCGTCTAAGTCGTATTTCAGTAATATTTTCACTCTGTGCGTATTCAGAAATAAATCTGCTAATCATGCTTAATTCTTTATCAGTTAATTTCATATATAAATATCTCCTTGAAATATTATACAAAAAAATAGAGCCCTTATGAGCTCTATTTAAATATTTTTATTTATAATTTTTAATACGACCACTTGCTATCATTTCTGTTAGCTTCCAAATTGGTAATAGCCTCTTGTAAATTTTCTTCGTACAAGCAAGCGATTCCAAACAATAAGCTCGGCATCGCCCAAATCTTAGACTCTGGAATATCTTGAACTGTATTTTCTTCATAGACTTTATTTACAAGCCCATAATTTCCTTCATCGCTTTGAACCAGACTTCTACCCGTGCTTTTATTAGCCTGAACAATTTTATAACTCATATATTAATATCTCCTTAATTCTCTAGATCACACCTTGTTATTGCGTAATCTATTTGATAATATACAATAAACATCGTCAGAATAGAAGATAGCCAAAAAACCAATTAATAACAAAAAGAATACTTGAATAGAAAAATCAATATTATTTACAGCAACAGCAGGAACGCGACTTAAAAATATAGCAATCATAACTATAAATACTACTGAAAAAACAAAATCTTGTACTAAGTCGTAAACAGACTCGTTCTTTATTTCTTCTGCTTTATTTAAAAACCAATTAGTCATTAATCTAATCCTTTCTCAACAATATAAGTAATCACGTCCTTGCAACACTGCTCAATCTCCTCTAGCGTGTGCTTAGTACCATTTTGCTCAAAAGCGCGATAAAGAATATAATCAATACAATGACCATAGTCCCAACCAATCCAATTAAGACTCTTATCGAGCCCTGCTAAGTGGCCGCTATCAGTTGAACGATATGTGATTCCGCCGTAGATACAATCTATGGTATAGTTATCGTTAGGCAGTTTATTAACCGAGACATATGCGGTCGGATACCTGCCAAGCGTTTTAATAATGTACTTATGATCCATATACTCACCGCTAATCAAAATCTCGTCACATTCTTCTTTATATATATTATCAAAATTTTCCATTATATACTCCTTTGCGCAGAGTCTAAACTATTCATAACTCGACTTCTTCTTTTATATTATACTATATTTAAAATAAACTGTATAATTTCTATTTATTATAAAAATAAAACCCACAGAACTTAATCCTGCGGGTCTATAATAATTTTCTATTCTGATTGTAAAATAAGCAATTCTTCTAATTCGTTAATTCTTTTACGGCATTCTTTTCTTTTTACTAGAATATCCGCATACTTGGTTTTAGCTTCTTCGTATTCGTCATCATCTTCTACTTTTAATTCGTTTAATTTCGTAATAACATAGTCGGTATCGTTAAGATATTTCTTACACTTATACGTTTCCTGATCAGTTTTAAATTGGCGAACTTCTTTTAAATAACTTTCGTCTGGATTTTCTAGAAATGACTTTAACACGGTGTGACCAATTTCATCTTCGGTAAATAAGTCATCGTCCATAAAAACTGAACCATCGAATGATGAATCTGATTTTACATAATAATTTTCATTATCCATTCTTTTTGCATAATACATATTGATCAAAGCTCCTTTATTATTATATAACTAGCACGGAAGTGCTCACATAAAGGAAGACGCTAACTTTTTACCATAAAGTACCGCAGTGCCTCCGGGTGGAACATAGCCAGTAAGACAAAGCGTTTGCGCACCCCAATAGCCAGTTTCTCCTGACGCGATTGCCAGCACTGCGGAGCCGTTCGAGTTTTTTATGATCATTTGTAGCTCTCCCTCTTGACTGGCTTCAAACGCATAATAATAAACCATGCAACCATTCATAGCATCCGGCTGGTAAGTATAAACTGAGGTAACAGAAGTAGAGGAAACCGCGCCGATGTTAACATTGAACGAGGAAGGACACAGCTGTGAGATTATATTAGTGCCAAAGATGCTAGGATTAGTGAAGGAGCTATCAGAAGACGTAGACGCAAAAGAATCACTAGCAGCGGTTATTGTAAAATGTGCAAATTGATAATCTCCTTTAAGACATAAATATAAATTATCGTCGTATATTGTTAGTGCCATATTTGACAGTGAATAACGGCCGTTAATAGAGTAAGTGCCGGTGAGTTTATACCCACCTCTAGTAGACAGCGCGGCCGAAATGTACACGCGCCCGGTAGTTCAATTTCCAAAACAGCCATTAATTAAAATACAATCGTGGTTTACTGTATTTGACGTGTCTTTGAAATCATCAAAAAGTTCTCCTAACTCCCATACCGTAAAATAAGATGTATTAGTCATAGCAGAGCTAGTTAATGAATATACAGTAGTATACTCTTTGCCAAAGTAATCGCCACATTGTTGCATTGGTATATCTACAGTAAAGCTTCCAACGCCCGGAAGAGTAGAGTACGTCTTAATAGTACTTCCGCATTGCTTCAGAGTAAGACTTGCATTATCATTGTTCTTAACATAAGTTTTAATTTGATTAGCGGTTATTTGAGTACAGTCACTACTAGACGTAGTTTTACCTAAAAAGGTGGCACTTGAAGAGAGAGTACTAGTATTAGCTGAAACACTATTATAAGCTGACGTTACCGTGGAATAAGGTAAATAACCACTTAACGTCGAGTCGAATGTGCTTTTATCTACGAATGAGTGTACGATATAGCCATTAGTTGCGTCATTATTATAATAAGGCACAGAATTAATATTACTAATTAGTGATGAAACGTCAACTTCTTCTAATACTTCTTCAAATGAGTTATATAATATGGTAGTACTATCTAAGCAAGTACGACGAACTGTGATCGTTCCATAACTTAATACAAAAAGAATTTTAGTAGCAGTTATTCCACTAGTTGAGTTTATTTCACAATCTGTGGAATCTGTTTCACCGTGCATATAAATTCTACCACCGTTTCTACAATTAAAAGATACGTGTTTTGCTTGCGCTGTTCTATTAAAATTGCCAGAGCAGCTATTGGCTAAAAAATGATATCACGTTGAATTGATATATATATATATATCTATCCTATCTGCCGGATTATTAACAAGTAGATCAATAAGGCAACCGTTACTAAGAGCCGTGTCTGTTATTTTATAATAATGCCTGGCAACACAGGTGCGTGTAAAACATTGACCGTCAGAAACGATTTTATAGGCATCTGTAGAAGTACTGTTTTTTACCGCTAGGCTTTCAATGTAATTAGGCATTAATAATATCCTCCTTTTTTTATTTATCTTTTTTAATTTTTGATTTCTTTGCGGTCTTTTCCTTTTTAGATTTAGTAGACGAGCTAGTTTCGATATCAATTTCAGCAGATCCGTCTACTAATTGAGCGACGGCGGCTTTAATATCATCGAGATTACACCCAAGTGCCTTTGCAATATTCTTAGCGTCACTCGGTTCTTGCTCGGTCATTAACAGATCTACGCCATTATCTACATATAAAGTAGACTCCGCCGCAGCGTCGATTGCAGTAACGATTCTATCAAATGGATCATTATCAGGCGTAGCGTATAATGCACCGTTTGCAACATCTGAGCCGGAACCGATCGCAAGATAATCTACAACCTCAGTGACGGATAAATCATTCCAAATCATCCATGCTTTATCCTTATAAGCGAATAAGAACGCGTTCGGCATTATAGTGCAACGACTTTCTTCCTGCACGCTGCAATCGATTCCACCATTCTTCAGCGCAGAAACAATGCACGGAACAAGAGATAAAATAACCCACTCAGTAGTTACGCCACTCGTTGTATCTAAATCATTCTTATCGACAATTGGTGTATATTGAATAATCTGAGAAGCACGAGCTGAACCGACACCTCCCATGATCGCTCCGCTTAAATTAGGAACTTCCCAGATTTTAGTGCACGTATGATCTTTACTATATCCGGTACTTACCTGCTTATCAGCACCTAATACAATTCTATTTTTATCTTTGACTGCAATAACAAGTGACATATATAAATTCTCCTTAATATAAAATATAATACATTACTATAAGCTAGTAACGGTAGACGAAGGATATAACTTAGTACCGCTGGCGGGGGCACTGGCAGATATTTGCGCAAGCGAGGTAGCAGGAACAAAAAATGTTAGCGGGGCCGTAATTGTAAGATGTGCTGTACAATATGATTCACCAAAATATATATATAAACCAGTATCGATTAAATATAAGAAAATGTTATTACTACGGTAATTGCCGCAAGTGTACCCAACCAGTGTTTCAGAAACTCTAGTTGAAATAACTCCATTTAGTAGTTTACGAGTATTTCCTCATGTTCCAAAAGCGCCGTTTATCAGGGCTGAGTAACAGTTGCCGCTGCTATTGATACCGGTTTGAGCGCTGTATGAATATGGGAAGTCCCCTAATTTTATATAACGATAAGACCAGCCGCTTTCTATTTCAGTAGTTCATAGATCATATACTGTAACAATATCTGGTTCCATACCAGTATTAGTTATGTTAGTATAAGAGCGCACAAGCGGATTCGCACAGGAAGCGTTATAAGCTGATGAAAGTCTGTTGAATTGATAAGAAGTCATCAATCCTGTGGTACTGCCATCCGCGTTTGGTATATAAACATACGGATTACGTCCAGACAGGCTAAGGCCGCGATAATTAGTACTGCTAGTATACCCAGTTAAATTTCTCTCGGTGACTATAGTGTCGTTAGAGGATAAATTTGTGGGGGGGGGGCTATTACATGAGAAGAACTGTCCAATAATTTATTAGGTGCAATTTCGTAAGTTGTATTATCTACATTTATTTTCTGAAGATATGCCATTATAATAATTCCTCTAATAACTTTAACTCAGCAAATCCGCCAATGCGGCTGTATCAGACCTCTCTGATTTAACGAGTCACACATATCCAAAAAGCTGATTTCCTTGCAATCTTTCTATAAGAGTTTCAACGCCTCTCGACTTCTCAAAGGACGCTTTATCTCTCTGTCTAGTGTCGGCATCAAACCAAACTTCAGATCCTTCTGCAGCTCTTGCAATAATTAACTGAATATGTTCCTTAGTTAAATTCTCTGCTTCTGAACACATGATAAGAGTGTTCTTAAGATTTCTTCCTCTTAATGACTGGAGCGGTTCGATTTCCAAACTTCCATGATTCAACATGGTAATAACCTTTTCTTCGCCGCAGTGATCAATGAAAGGTCCTAAATAAGGAAGAAGTTTTTCATTTACTTCACCGGGAAGCGCACCGAGATCTTCTGTATCTTTTACACGGACATTATTTCTTATTCAAACAATTTTCTCAAACTTACCGGCTTTCAGTGCTTCTAAACCGGCGGCGACTAGGATCATGGATTTACCACAGCCCCAGCTGCCGGTAATTAATTTAATAGTGGTTCTGCCGTCTTTAATCATGTCAAACGCACAGACCTGCTCATCGTTTCTTGGAAGATATACTAAATTCTTTTCTTTGGCTCTTCCGCCAGCGTTTTCCTCTTTTGTTTTTTCTCTTTCGAGTTTAATAGAAGATCTACCAAATTTATGTAATTTACCATCAAAAAATCTTCATTGACTACAAAGTAGACCGTCATCTGAATAGATTAATAAGTATTCGTTTTCCTTCATCTCGAACGGAGGAACATGCTTGCTCGCTTCAAACTCAATCCATTCATCTGATGTCGGAGTCCACTTCTTTCAACCGGTGTAGTTGTTATTTTCAATCATTAAATATTTTCCTTTACTTTATAGCGATAATACTAGTCTTTTATAAATTTTACTTTAGAAATAGCAAAACCAGAGTCGGTAATTAATTTAACGCAAATGCTCTGTAAATCATTTCAATCAACCGACTGTCAGTTGGATGACGCAGTTATTCTTACTCCAGGATGTGCAGACGGATCTCACTCTTCTCCATCGATTGAGAAGTGGCAGTCTCTTAAATATCTAGCGAGCTTTGCAGCGCCGCTTCTTATCTGTCCCGTGTAGGCCGCACCTGAACTACCATCGGTAGTATCCGCATACTCAGCAGCCTCTTTTTCCGCGTTAGTCTTAGCTTGCTTTGATATATCGTTTAATTTGTTAATAAAATCGGTATCTGGCTGCTGATCGTTATTAACTTTGGCTTGGATGCGATCATATCCTTCTTTTGCAAATTTATCATCTTCCGTTATTCGTGCTCTAAGTTCTTGGTCAGCACTATCCTGCTTCTCCTGTTCTTTTTTGATATATTCAGCCTCGCTTGCGTCAAAATTATCTACATGACTGTAATAGTCACTTATTTCATTCATTGCTTCTTCGAGCACGTCGACAAAGAATTGTATTCAGGCTGATTCATCTTTTCAATCAAAAGCGATGTCTGTTTTTTTACCATTTAAGTCAAATTCCGATAATAAGATAGATTGATCTAAGTCATAATTGTGTAAATAGCTATGAAGTGTTACTGCTTTATTCTGATCAAATGCAATAGAACGAAGTGGAACCTCTACTTTAAACCTATCTGAATAATTGCTTTTACTGGAATTTAATTCACATTCAATCTCATAGTTGTGATCGCTATAGCTACGCTTAAATAAAATACCAATATATATTTTTGGTTCGTGCCGCAAATCAATTTCTGGATGGCGACTAACAAAGTAATTAAAATAACTCGCAATGGCTCCCCGGTCCGCAATATCACCTCAAGAATCGGCAAGATATATATAGCGCTTGCCGCTGCTCTTAATATATATAAACGGATAATCAACAGCAGGACGTCAGCCTTTTTTATTATCAAATAAGTTATTGATTATGTCTTTACCTTGAGCAGTAGGATTTAAATTAGCCAAGAGAGATTTCAACTCGTCTTTTTCTTGCTCAACGGCTGGCGAAACTCACGCTGAATTCATAATATTATTTATCGCTGGCACAACATTTTTATTTATATCATCAGATAATCTAGCGGTGTTATCCACAAGCGTATCGAACTCTGTCTTAGTAAAAGCGTTTGCCTTAATCTTATCTTGTGTCTGTAATCAATTTTTTATCGCCGGCGACTCTAGCATCACAACGCCTGGAGTTTTAAATTGTAAGAATCAAAATTTCTTAAGCGCACGATTTGCTCAATCAGATTCTGATCTGCCATCTTTTGGAATTTGTATATCAAATATCTTCTGCCTTGTTACGGAATCGCTCTTAAGCAGGCCGTTAGGCTCAAAGTAACCATCAAAGACCAATCCTTTACCATCAAATGCGATATGGAAGTTTTCTATGTCTAATTTTTGTTGCTGCGCATTTGTTCAGAATAATTTAGAGGCGGTAAAACGAGGAGTATTCACGCCTTTTATACTGTCCTTATTATAACTATTAGCCATATAATTAATCTCCTTTACTTTAGTCTTAGCATCAGATAATTTAGCAGTTAGGTATAGAAAATTAAACTAGCTTGCTAAAATCAAACACCATTCTTATTAACCTCTTCGTTGTTGGCTAGACTTTTCCGAGAGAAAATCAACCAGATGTAAAAAAATCTATGATGTTTTTATTCACCATAGATTATATTTCGTTAAGAGCCTAATTTTAATGTTTTACTGGCTGAGTCATATGACATGGCACCCAATATAGCGCTATTTGTCCAATCCTGCATAGCGAATGTGCCGCCGGCAGCTGGAAAGACATAAGATTGTAGTTTGTTTATTTGGCTCGTATCCAATGCGGCTACGTTTTCGCCTAATTTTCCCATTGAGACTACATTATTTCTTGCATTAATAGCGGGAGTTTTGATATAGGTTTTTTCGTATGTGATACCAAGAGAAGAAAACTCGTCTTCATATATAGAATAATTAGTAGTAGCTGTCGGCCTAAAAGCATGCGCCGCGATGTTACCATAGAAAGTACCGCCGCTTCTCGGAACAAATATGCTGTGAAAAAGTGATGAATTATATGCAAGTTTCCCTATTTGCGCGATTCGAGGGTTGGTATTGTTAAAATCTGTGAGAGTTATTCTCGTATAATTACAAGAGCTTCGCTCGTTAGAGTCGCTGCCGCCACTGCAACTATATATAGGCGACGTAGAACCCGTGATAGTGCCGACTGTTTTCCAAGTGATATCAGAATCAGGTGATGAGGCGGTGCCAGTGTGTTTTGGTGAATATCCCGACTCTCAAGTTATAGATTTTGCAGCTCAGTAAAGACTTCCAAAACCAATATAATTATACTGAGATCACTCAAAGTTTTTATGCTCTATAATTATCTGCACAACGTCCGTAACAGCAGAAACACTGAAACTAAGATAACTAGGACTGCCGTCAAAGCAGCTCGCCATCGAGCTGTTACTATAAAGTTGTGTACCAAGGGTTATATTTTTCATTACACACGAATAACCGCACTGTGTAAGAAAAGCGAGATCATTTACTACATAAGGCAAAAGAGTGAAAGAGCCTTCTGGATGTAAATCAATAATGGAATCTGTGATTCGACCACCGTTAACGTTAGTCGCCGTATTGGCCGCTTTTACAGTCGCAGACGCTAATTGAGAATTTACGACAACAGAATCATCCGCAGTGATCGGCGGCGTCGTTATTGTAAAGCCATTAGACTGCAATGTATCTGGAACGATATTATAAGTGTCTGTCCCACCACTTGTGTTTTTTACTGCCATTTGTTTTATAGAATTATTCGGTAAACTCATATATATATATTCCTCTCTTAATTTTTTAGTTTTCTACTTTCCACTAAACAATCAGACTCTTCTTCTGTGAGGTCGACTACATAATGCGTAACATTAGATTTTTTGAAATATCCAACCGAAGTTAATTTGTCTACTTCGTGTCAAATCTTAATTCGTTTATTTTTTACTCTTAAAACTCTCATAATCCATAACCTAACTTCCAATCTTCAGCGTCATACTAGATGAGTCGTATGAAAAGTATGCCGCTAAATCGTGTGTATCAACTAATCGATAATTACCTTCTTGATCATAAATTCTACCGTCGATCTGCATTGACATTTGGCCGCCCATTTCTGCGAATCCAATGTTTGCACCGCTTGTGGTATCGTAAGAGAATAGCTGAGAGTATCCATTTGCGGCGGTTAGTGCTCCTCATAGTCAGTTAGTGTTAGCGATTCCACTTTTAAGAGGTCAAGTATTCTCACTTAGCGCAACCGTTCCGCTTTGTTTCAGTAAAACTATATTGACCGCTGCATTAGATGAAACATCATATCCTGTAAAGTGAATATTAAAGTCAGTCGCACCGTCGTCTCCCACACCGATCTCAAAACGCAAATCATTTTCATTGGTAGCCGTGGTTCTGATTCATGCCTGATCGTTCATTGTTCCTGGTGATCCAAAGACTAAAGCGCTGCCGGTTAACATTGACTGCCCGGTGTTAGGTCGAACCGAATCGACAAAAAGTAAACCTGCTGACATCTGCGGGGCAGAGCCAGCACTCGTAATATATCCAGTCAAATTTCCTCCTTTTAATGGAAGATAATCTGCAGCAATTGCATAAGTTGACTTGATTTCATTACCATCTGCATCATTTGTTGCGCGATCTGCGTACGGATGATAATTATCATCATAGAATCTACATCAGTCAAATCAGTTATCATAAGTATCACGAAGCGCACGATGATATATTGAATACCCCCCCCCCGTCCACTCTGCCAATATTTCTGCAGATCCAGAGCTGCCTGCGCCAAATCCAATTACAGAGGAGTATTGTACTGGACGAGTAGCGTAGCCATCAGGAGTCGAAGTAACTGAAACCGAGGCGTTGGTAAGATAATTATAAACTCCGCCTCTATTAGCGGTTCTGTTTCCTTCAGGATACTGTGCACCTAAAGACTGAAGCTGATCAGGCAAGATGTCATAAGTCTCTTCGCTATTGCCGTTTTTAACTTTTATTTTTTTTTATAGAACTCATATTTTTAAATACCCATTAAATGCCTATCTCGTCTCGGATGTCCTGTGGAATGTCCTCGTAGGCAATTCCACCGCTCTCAT
>CAVBGZ010000006.1:19558-49501 GCA_963595075.1 Waltera intestinalis | reverse complement strand
ATATTAAATTAATATAAATAAAATCTTATTATAAAGAGAAGAAGTGAATCCTCAGAATGAATGATCAGAATACTAAAAAAATAAACTTAGATGACTTTCAGAAGCAATACGATAAAGTTGTAGAAGTAAAAATAGATACAGAAACATTTGATTCAACAATGTGTGAATATACTTCAGTAGAAGATATCAATGATAAAATGATCAGCTACTTAGAAAAAGAAGTTAGAGGATCTTACGAATATAAAAATTATATCAACTATTTAAAGAACGAATTAGATCTTAATAAATGTGATATCATGCCAGATCTAGATATCAGAACAAATCCAGTTAGTCTAGAATTTCATCATTATCCAATTACTCTTTATGAAATAGTTGCAGTAGTTTCAACTGAGATGTTATCGAACTTAGATGACGGAGAATCTGTCAGCAGCTTTGATATTGCAGAAAGAGTTATGAAAGAACACTATGAAAATAATATTGGACTTGTTCCTTTAACTTCAACTCTTCATCAAATGGCACACAATAAAGCAATCACAATTCCTCACAATGTTATAAATGGAAATTATTTCAGATTTATGCAGAAATATAAAGATTACATCAGCGATGATATTATGGACAGAATTACAGAGAATATCAATCGTTCTACAGATGAAGATTACATAAATGGAAATAAACAAAAATTAGAAAAAAAGATTATGCAGTACAACATTGATTATCACGACGATGATGAATGTGACATTGATGATTTTGATTTTGGAGATAATGATGACAAAGGTTGGTCCGAACTATCTACCGATAAATAAAAAAAACAAAAAAAATATCACCTCAATATAGAAGTGATATTTTATTTTTTAATTTGAAGAAATGACAAATTTGTCTTTTGCACCATAAGCTTCAACAGCATTTCTATAATCATAGAATGCTTGTTGCTCTTTAGTTTTATTTCCATTCTTTACAAGTTTTAATCCATCAATTAATTTTTGTTCATTTTCAATGATTGCTTTTAATTGATTAATATGTTCTTGAGCTTCCATGATTTTATAATCAATATCATCATCGGCTTTCTTTCTCTCATCAATTGCTTCTTGAGATTTCTCTTTCAATTTTGCAATTTGAGCTAAAGCTAACTTTACATATTGACGATCAAAATCTGGATCTCCTGTTCCTAATTCGATTTTGTAAAGAGTTACAAGATTCTTTTTATCGCGATCGTAAATTAACAGCCATCCATCAGGATTTGCCATAACGTCGGTGTTATTATTTTTATTACCACCGATTGCTCCGTGATAAATTATCTCTGAAGATAAATAAAGAAACTTTAATTCTTTAGTGAATTTCTCTTTATTATCTCTAATAATAGTTGAAATTTCTTGTGGTGTCTTTCTTCCTTTTACACGCTCAGCATATCTTTCATATGCATGATCCGTAATATTTAGCACTAAAGTTTGTGCCAGTTCTTCATAATCCGTTGTTGATTCTTCAACAACGCTTTCTTCTTTTTCTAGTTTTTCTTCCATTTTAAATTCTCCTTTCACATTCATAATATATAAAAATTCATTAATTTAGAACAATTAATTATATGAAACAGGTGAGGCTATGGCAAAAGTAAATAATAGTAATCGAATTAAAACCTATCTTCAAGATAATCAAGTAAAATTAGTTCAAACCGTTGCATCTTTTAGTACGATGGTCGGATCATTTGCTGCAGAAGCTAGAGAGTATATTTTATCTTGGTTTCCAAAAGATTATTTCAGATATATTAATATTGATACGGCAAACACTCAAACTCTTTCAAATGTAAATAAACTTTTTAATAAAAAAGTAAATAAAATTCCTTATCCATCTTTAATGATCAGTCCAGAAATCTTGCTAGATAATCCTTCAGATTCAATGAGCACCAATATGATCACCTCTAGACCAGATCTTTATCTTATGAAGGATATGGACATGTATTACTACAAGCTAATTAAAGATCCTGACCAGAAGCTTTCTATGTACTACACGTGTGACTGGGTCACAATGAACTTCAATGTTAAAATTGCCGTTAAATCTTTTGTTCAAAATGCAAATGTTGTAGCATTCATTAAGAATAAAGCTTTAATCGGATTACAGCAGAAATTTAACACGAGAGCAATTAGCACTGAAGTTCCTAAAACTTTCATAAAGATTCTTGCATATTTATTTGATTATGATTTAGATAACTACGAGGATCTAGAAGAATTAAAACTTTATTTAGCTCAAACATCTAAGACTCCAGACATCATCCGCAAGAAGATTAACTTTACTACAGGAAAAACTTGTTTCTTCTTAAACGATTTAACAGACTTAGAAGTAGTAGTTGATGATATTGATGCTCCCAGTTCTATTATTCGAGAGGGTCAGACAGAAGGCGAATATATAATCACGCTAAGACTTCAAATTTCTGGTTTAGTTGCAAATAACTTCATTCTAAGTATTGACAAAAATAAGTTCAGAAAAGTTGCTGAAGATGTTCAGCTATTAGATGATTTAGAAGAAGAAAGTGAAGTTGTTGATACAAATATGTACTCAATAACAATAAAGAATCCAATTCTTATGAACAAAAAAGATTCTACTTACTTCACCGATGTTACTGGCCAGGAGCATATTGGTCAATGTGTTTTAAATGAGACAATTACTTACGATCTGAATAAAACGGATCTCCATATCAATTTAAGAGCGTTAATGCAAAAACCTTTGTTGAATATTCATTCGTACATGATTAGCAAGAATATAAATCCAACATCTCTTATCTATGTTAGATTCTCCGATGATAAAGGGATCTTATCTCCAAAGAAAGTAGATATTGACTATAAGACACTGGAAGTTGATCTTTCTAATATTACAAGTGATGTCGGAATTTCAATCTTTGTTGATAGGTCAGTTTATGAAGCTGTTTATAAAGCTAAAGAAGAAGACAATTATTATTTCAACAATAATTATCTAACAACTTTAAATATAAACATTGAAGATGAAAGTGGAGAAATTGTTACAAGAAAAGCAATTGTCAAGGCTTTTGAAAATGAAGATGACTATTACTCAACAGACATAAACAAGCAACTTAGAGTTTATACAATTTACGGAATTGGCTATGTTTATCTAGTAAATGAAAATGATCCTAATGCAAGTGCAATGAAAATTTGCATGGGAGTAGATAAATATGGAAATAATATTATAAAGTGTTTTGTATTACAAGAAGAAGAATAGATTTTGGCTATTCTTCTCTTATTATTTTAAAAAATAATGGCTTGAACAATTTATTATATACAAAACAATGGCAGAAAAACAGGTGATATGATGGAAATTTCAGAAGATACCAAAAGATCAGAATTATTTAAGAAGATTCAAGAATCATTAAATACAACAAGAAGATATTTACAAAAAGAATCAATCTCAAATAAATCCAGTTCAAATTCAGGTTCAGAGAATTCACTTCAGACTTCATTGAATGCCGCAATAGGAAGTCTAGAATCAATTAAATCTGCTTATCAAAAAATAGTAAATCTTCAATCAACTGTTTATGAAAATTTTATCGGAATTTCAATTAGTAAATATTATTATGATGCA
Organism: Waltera intestinalis; assembly: GCA_963595075.1. Lineage (GTDB taxonomy): Bacteria > Bacillota_I > Bacilli_A > Erysipelotrichales > Erysipelotrichaceae > Holdemanella. The sequence continues at coordinate 45,916 of CAVBGZ010000006.1, read as the reverse complement.
GCATATAATGCTACAGAGAAATTAAATAAAACTCAAAAGCTTATTGATTTGATTAGCGATATAGATTATGACGAATTTCAATATAGAATTGCAAATGATTTAGATATTGATGATTTCTTAAGTTATTTTAATGAATTAAAAGATCAATTAAAAGAAATTGATCCAGATGTAATATCAGATGTAGAAACTTTAGCAGACGATACTAAAGGAGTTGTTACAAAAGATGCTTCTGGTTCTTTAATCAAAGATTCCTCAAGAAAATTAGTTCGTTATGCTGCAATAAAAGACAATTCAATCTCGGCTACAGTTTCGGTTCAGAAATATACATGGACTATGATTAACAATAATCCAAATACAATTTATATTTCAAATCCTTATGAAAATTTAAGCAATACTCCAATGTATCGAAAAGATTATCCTATTAAATTCTGGTTTATGACTGTTGGAACAAGAGTAACATATCTAAGTGTAATAAATCCAGATGATGAAGATGAAAGAATTGGAATTACTTGCAGTTTTAAGAATATAATTGGAACAAAATCTTTTAATGAAAGCAATATTCGTAAAGTAGTTATTAAAAAAGGTTATTATGTATTTGATGTCACAGCCAATACAAAAGAAACTGATACCGAAATTAAAGATTATATTCCAACTGATAGTGAGGGAAATAAAATTGAAGGGGCTGAAAAAGCAACTTATCCAATAATAAGTATTAACGGTAAAAGATATATTTTAACGGAATTTGATAGCGATGGAGAGAATGTAGAGATCTCCTCTCAAACTTCAAAGGTTACTCTTTGCTACGATAATAATGTTGATATGACGGTTAAGTTCGATAAAGATTCCTTTGATCCAACCAACGAAGATACTCTAGCAGATAATGTGGAAATTACAATTGATGCTGAAGATGGATATACCTTCGACGACGTAACTTTAGATTCTTCCGATACTTCAGACAATACTTATAAATTTACAGGAACTCTTGGATATGGAGCAGTTGATGGTTACACAAATATTTCGGCTAACAACATTCCAATGATGCTAAAAACAACCGTGACTAAATCAAATGAAATCGAAGATACAAAGAACAAAGTAACATACAGTGAATACAAATTAAAGTTAGGTGTTGGAATCAATCCAGATGAAACTGCCGTAATCACTAAAGATAATGCCTACTATGCAATCGGTTTGTTGGCATTTCCAGATTCGGAACTAACTTCTAGAACAATTGTAACCGATGCTTTAGATTCTAGAGTCGAGTATATGATTTCTTATTATCTAGAAACAATGCTAAATTTAGATGATCTTTACGGTGATAAAGATTCTAAGCTAAATGCAATAAATTCCGCTAAAAAAGACTTAAATAAAACTTTAACTCAGATGAAAACTAAACTTTCTAACTTAGTTAATGATATTGGAACGTATGTTTATACTTTATATAATGGAGAGAATGTCAGGTCTTCATTAGATTCGGATTATGATAAAACGTATTATGATGATATTTTAACAAGTTCTATGGAAATTGAAACAACTATTTCCTCTGCGACTGCTGATGAATTAAATGAAACCAATTTAGATTCGATTATAAATTCTGTTAAAGAAACTTGGAGCAATGTAACAACGCTATTCAACGATTCTTTAGAGTCTATTACAATGCTAGACGAAATGGTTTATAATTACAGCCCATTATTTGGAGATTTAATTAACTTTTCTAAAATTAATTCATCCGCAAACACTGCATTCAATGTCTTCGAAGGTAAAACAGATTATTCGGCAACTTATAATTATAATGGAACTAAATTTATCGCAATTTCAGTTGGAACAAAATCTTATAATAATTGGTTCTCAAGTGTTTCTGCAACTATGAGAGATAACAGCTTGATAATCTCTAAATATTATCTTCTGGTTCAGCTAAACTGCAAACTATCTAAAATGAGAAGCAAAAACTTCAAAGATTATCAAAGCGACATCAATTATTATTTAAGACAAATCTATAAGCGTAATAACGTAGATAAAAAGATTTTCAGTAGTAAGTATATTGAATATTCTAACGTGGAGAAGAATCTTTATGATACTTACGGCTTAGTTATCCACTCTGATTTGAACTATGGAAATATACCAACTTTATTAACAACAAATATAAACTCAATGAATAAGTTTAATAATTTCGATTTAAATAAATTTTTAGATACTACCAATGGAACAGTAAAGAATCTTGATTATTTAAGATTACAGATGATTATCTCGCTGTTTAAATCAGATAATGTGGTTGATAATATTATCTTACTTAGTACTTATCTGAATAAAAAGCAAAACTTGAGATCTGTTATCTTAGCAATGGTTTTAAATGACATCATAGAAGCATTTTCAGATAATGGAGAGATTTATTCTAAGATAGTTGCTTATAAGACAGATAACTCTCAATTAAAATCAATTATAAAAATGTATTTAAAATCATGGGGATATTTGTACTCAAATGATTTCAATGTCATTGACGAATTGCAAGTAGATGTAAATCCAGATTTTGTTAAACTTTTAAAGTAGGTGAAACGCATGAATCGACAAGAATTATTAGACAATATTAGCAATATGATAATCTATGAGAAAGATTATGACACGCTTAGTAAGTTAGTTAAATATTGTAGTCCAAGATTATTTACTAAGATCATGGAAGAAGTATTTTTAGATAATCTTTATATTTCTGACTTCGATTCTGTTTTCCCTGATGATATCTCAGACGGAATCTCTAAAGAAGTTGTCCGTCAAGCAGATATTGAAAATCGTTATTATAATCTCTTAGCATTACGCCAGCAACTAGATACTAATTCTAACTTTACAAATGGAATTGCAATTTCTAGCGATGATGTAAATTACTCTAGAGAATTAGACAATGCTAAGAAGAATTTAATCTCTGAGTTCTTTGAGAAATCTAAAGATGATGATGCTTCTCTTAGACAAGTTAAAGAGATTTTATATGAGAAACTAATGAGCAATCCAGAGAAGTTTTTATTCTCTAGAGATAATTATTTAGTTCCTATCTCATTCAGTGATATAATTCTAGATAGTTATGATTTTGAATTCCAAGTTAAAAATGGAATTACTGAAGATGAAATGAAAAAGATTAAAGCATTATCCTTATATTTAATGAAGCGCGGTGAGTGATTTGAATAAAGAATTATCTCTATTAGATGTAATAAAATCATCTCAGTTGGTATCTAATTTATTAAGCGTGTCAATTTGCAATAACACACTTTATACTTTATTTGGAGAATGCAGTATTTTATCAGATACTGATGATTATGATTTCCTTAAGGATGAAAATTCTCCTTGCTATAAGCTTTTAAGTCTATTCACAAATATTGAAGACGAGAATGACGCGAGATTGGAAACTTTCTTCATATTTCTTTATAATTATAGCCAAAAGACTTTCTCATTAGAAAACTTATTGAAATATTTAGACAATACTGAATATAATACACATTATTTACTGGAGTTCATTAATGCAAATAATGATCTTACAACAGCAGAATTACTTTACAATTACTCCAATTACTTAAATGCGGTTAATATTAAAACTTCTAAAGGCAAAGAAATCAACATCATTTTCTTTAAGAATAGTTACTTCAGTAATAATAAATTATATTTAGAAATCTATACTGATAAAGTTTTGACTCCAAGAATCGATTATAATCAGCCAAATACAAATTCTACTTCATTTAGAAATTATCGTGAAGCAATTGATGCATATAGAAACCATATCAGAGAATTCAAACATCAAGAAACGTTTGAAACTGTGATCAACAGAGCGGCACAAAATATTTCTAAACTTTCTACGAATAGTAGATATAAAACGTTAAGTACTAGTATGAAAAAGATTCTTGAATCTGTAATGGACACCGGCCCATATGGGGCTACTCCATTCTTGAATCTTCCAAATAGACAGATTAATGGTTATGTAGATGAGTATGATTTAAGCAAGATTCTAAATAAATACACGCAGATAAGCAATGGAAATCCAGCCGATGGCTTATTAAATATTTCACAAACAGATTTTGACTTTGAATTATGCGCTTTCTTAAAATGGACTGTGACTAATCATACTAATCCAGAGTTCAGCAAATTTGAAGAATATTTAATTGAATACTATAATTCTTTAGATATATCTTATTTAAGCATTTCTCATCTTTCATTCATTTATTTTATGTTCAATAAAATATTTGAAATAACTGATTATGATTCAGAAATAAAGTTATATTTAAGCATTGTGAATGATCTGAGAATGATTTTTACTGGATTATTAATCCATATTTCAGCAAATGATTCAAGATTCTCATTAGAACGAATAAAATAATAAAGGAGTGATAAAAATGGCTTTGTATATAATTCAAGATAACAAAAAGACTTTATTTACTCCTTCTTATCTAAGAAAATTAATAACAAAAACAAATGCAATCTCATCATCAACTGATCCTTTAGACGGATCTAATAAAATGCTTCATAAGATGAGATTCTCTAATAAAACTTATACTTCAGCCGATATTGCAGATTTCCTTGATAAAAATATCGGCTATGATGATGAATTAGCCGGGATGCTATTTTTAGATTATCCTTATTTCATCACGCTTACATATTTATTACTCCAGTCAGAAATTTCTAAAGAAGATGTTATTCACTTTTTGAGAGCATCTTCTGTTTCTGCTAGAGAAGAGATGCTATTGGGTTGGTTAAACTTAGAGACGAATGATATACTCTACAGTTTCTTCAACCATATTTCAATTACTGCGTCTCAATCAAACTCAAATCTTTATAGAACAGATTCAGAAATTAATGAAATTATTTCAGATTTCAACTCAGTAGCTACAGATTTAAACAATGATAGACTTGTTAAGAGATTGGTTACTGTAAGCTCTGCTAGAGCTTGGCTGAAGAGATTTAATAAAATTAAATGGCTAACGATTGCAAACAAATCTGAACTTTATAATGATCACACAATCGAATGTGATAATTTTAATGCGATTTGTGGCGATATCCCAGCATTCACAAGAATAAACTGGAAATACACTAAAACTATTACAGAGCAATTAACTCCAAATTATGTTTATGATGAGTCAAGTTCAAAGACTACGATCTCTGATATTAGTTCATCTACTGATTTAATTGGAACCTCAACGACAATAAGTTTAGCTCAAATTAAAACAATTAATCGATATAAGACCACAACTTCAATCACTTATGGAAAAGAAATAAAAAAAATTAATACCCATTATGAAGAAGTATATAATGAGTACGTCAAAAATCAAGATAGTTATTTAAAGAATAAAATTAAATCAATTGAGCTAAATGACGAAGATAATACATTAACTTATGTTTATTTCGATGATTTTGATTATAAAACAGCAGATTTGATAAAATATTATATTTTAAAATATGCGATGATAAATGGTAATAATACCTTTACTATGAGAGATTTTATCGACAAGAATTCAAAGATTACTACTAATGCTTTAATGGATTTATATTCATTAATATTTGCAGATAAGCTATTTACAGCTAAAGAGAACCGAGAATTCTACATTTGCGGCAAGCTTTACAATAATATTGATTATTTAACTACTTATAAATTAGCTTTAAACGATCAGTTAGAGAACGAATTCTTCGAATACAAACCTTCTGAACTGGCAAGCACAGAGTTTTCTTCTATTCCTGAAGAATATTTTAAGTTTGATATACCTGAGATTTCCGATAATAATTACTATGATCCGGAAAATGGTAGCTTATTTGTGAAATCTAAACTAACAGAGATGATAAAATCCATCGATAGCTTAATTACTATCGCAATAGAATCAATTAATAAAGAAGTTTTGAAAGTTAATAGTAGTTCAATAACCGCTCCAAAGATCTCAATTAATAATGAATTTATTAAGCAATTATTAAAAATTGATGTAGCGATAGATCAAGATGCTAACAAAGAATATTTCATTTCTAGCTTTGGTAATAATTCTTATGTTTCCGCATTCAAAAATAAGATTTATTCTATTCTAAATATCGAGAAGTATATCACTTATAAAATAGCAGATTTTGATGATAGTAATGTTCGTAAAGATAGTTTTAACTTCTTATTCAGAGAAAATACTCTAGATCCCATATTCAAAAATTGTCTAAACGTCAGAGATAAATTCATGATGATTCTATTGATGGATGCATTTATAAATTACGGAGAGTATGTTTTCAATGACAATATTGAATATGAACTAGATCATAAATATTATATCAGCAAAAATGTTTATGACCTTTATAAGCGAATCATAATATTTAGAGAATCTATCGTGGATATATCAAAATCAGCCAAGATTTTGATCTCGGATTCAAGTAGCTTACCAAATTTAGCAATTCAACAATGTGCTTTTGAATATACTCCTTCTCACGTAGAGGTTGAACGTGTTACATGGACAGATATTTCGTTCAAATTCTCAAATGAAACGTTAGAGAAGAGAAATTATCTTTATAATGCTATTCATGACAGAATCGATTATACCGTAAGCAAATCTACAAATTATATATCAAAATTAATAAATACTATGACTTCTTCTTCATCGAATAGAATTAATAGACTTCTTTAGGATGGTGGCAATATGGATATACGAGAAATGATTCGCCAAGCAATTTCAGAAAATGATATGAGCGGCTATTTAGATTTTTTAATGAATGAGCAGTCTATTTATGAAATAAGTGAATTTATGAACTATCTTTATTCTTCTTACAAGAAAGAATCTAAAGAAGTAATAACTACTGATGAGAATGGAAATGAAATTACAACAATTGAAACTATCGAAATTAATAATGACGAGTTGTTCTTATATTTTTTAGCACTTCTTTACAATGAGGATATCAGTTATCATGACTTTAGTAAAATTCAGACATTAATTGATAATAAGACGATTACAAAAGAGAGTTTAGAACTCAATTTCAAAAAAATAATTGAAATTGATTCCGATCAAAATTATTATTTATTGAAATCTAATTTATTTAGAGATAAGATTTTGAATATTTATTATGGCAGAACTGATCTGACTTCTTATAAAGACGAAGAGAATCTAAAGAATAATGCCGGATTATTATTTGAATCATTAGATTCTGATAAAGTTGAGATTTATAAGAGCCTTCCAGGAGTAATTTATAATGAATCTGCAACTTCAGAAGATAATGGATACAATTTGCTAAGATATTTTACACGTGTAAATGATAATGAAGCAGTTATCGAACAGTTTTATCCTTCATTCTCATATTTAATTAATGATATTAATTATACTGATTTTGAAAAACTATTTATAAATGCTGATTTTTTATCTTTATCGGCTGAAAATAGAAATAGTATTGTTTCAGCCATCAATTATTTTTATCAAAAAATAATGCTCGGAACAATATATTATGAATAAACCGTAAAAAAGGTTAGGTGACGCAGATGGCTAACAATAAAAAAGATGTACTCTTAAAGAAACTAAATGACGCAGATAATAAATCGTCAATTGGCTTAACAGGTGCAACTAACGAATTAGAATTAGAAAATATAAAGCTAAGAGATGCAATCAGAGACACAACTCATAGATCAAGTCGTAAGTATGGAGATCACACAGACGGTAAAAACTTAGATTATTTTACAGATCTAGGTTTATCAACTCTTATGAGTGATGCTGTTGCTGAAAATAGATCAAAAAAAGACAAAGTAGAAGCTAAACAGAATCCAGATGTTTATTTCAAGAAGTTTATGACAGAGCAAGATATTGCGGACAAGTCATCGATGCTTCTTGGAGATCTAGGAAAATACACAGAATATCAAAATTATGACGCTATTTATAAGCATATTCCAGAATGTGCCGCTGCGTTAAAGGTCTATAGAAACAATATTATCTCTCCAGACGATTTTACTAAGATGATCTTTGAATATAACTACGTTGATACTGTAGATGAGCAGAAAGTAAATCGTGTCAAGAGAAACATCGAGAAACTTATTAGAAAGTATAAAATAGATCTAGAAACGGAGAATATTGTTACAGAAGTATTAAAATACGGAGATTGCTATTATGCTGTTCTTTCTGTTGAGAAGGAATTAAATACAATGTTAAACGATATGCATCTAGATAGCACGACTCTTCATGAGAATATTGGCTTCTACGATACAAAGAAAACCGATATTGAAATAACTGCATCTGATATTATCCTTACAGAAGCTCAAGAGCCAGCAATTAAAGATTTTTTTAATCTAAAGGAATCTAAAGATTTAAAAGAGCAAGTCGCTAATTTTATTAACGAGCACATCATAATTGGAAGTAAATTAGAATTACTTCAAGAGCGTGCTGAATATGAATATGAAAATAAAAATAATAAGGCTTTTGATATCGACAGTGAATTCTATGACAAGAAAAAGAAAAATACTAAGAAACAAAAGAAAGACGAATCTCCTCTTTATCTAAATGGATCTATTTTAAGAAAATTAGAGCCAGAGAGAGTGATTGAACTTTCTACTGATGGATTCTGTTATGGATATTATTATGTAGAAGAGAGTGATTATACAACTCAATTAGATTCATCTCAACCAGGAGATTATCTAGGGTCAATTAGCGGAAAGAATTCAACGAATAATAATTACGCCATGAATGCTCAAGGAGTAACTGCTAATGTTGATAATGGAAACGTAACAGGAATGTATAATCTAAATAAAGAGAAAACAGAGTTAATCTCTCAAGTATTTATTGATACTATCTCTAAGAAGATTAATCGTGATTATATTCGTCACAATAAGAAATTTAAAGATTTCATCTACAATATTGTAAAGCAAAAATATTTTAGAGAGAAACAAATTAAATTAACATACTTTACTCCAGATGAAGTAGTTCATTTTCAAGTGGATCCGGTTTATAGAGATATTGTATTCTTTGCTAAGCTTTATTTAGCAATGCTTACAAATTATATGATTATCAACATTGGTCGTGGTCACGATAAACGTGTAATTTATGTTCAAGCCGGTTTAGATGATCAATATGAGCAAGCTGTTACAAATGTAATTGAATCAATTAAGACAAAAGAGTTTAGATTATCCGATACAGACATTAATACGGTCCTTCAATTGAATCCAGGTGCATTAGATGATTACTTCATTCCAGTAATAAATGGCGATCGTTCTGTAGAAATTGAAACCCTACAAGGGATGGATGCAGACATTACAAACAATGGATTCTTAGATTGGTTAAGAAAGTCTATGATGAACGGAATGTGTGTTCCTGCAAATCTAATTGACGTTATGACCGAAGTGGATTATGCTAGACAATTATCTCAGCAAAATAGTGCGTTTGTTAAGAATATTACCCGTTATCAAACAGTTTTACAACCTTATTTTGAGAAGCTGATTCGTAGGCTTTATGACAATGAATTTAAATATGGCGATGATGGAGATACGAATGAAACAGAGGATACAAATCTTGATAAAATTGAGATTAAATTCCCAACTCCACATTTATTAATTGGTCAAGTGATGCAAGAGCAAATTCAAATCAGCGACCAAAATGCTGAATACATTGCAAATATCATGGTTCCTCCTAAGCAAGACGGATCGGCAGAAGATAAACGATTAATGATGAAATCATACATCTTCAAGGATATGATGAAGAATCTTCCTTATGAGAAATACCAGAAATATTTAGAAACTGATTTGGAATTAGATTTAGCTAAAGATAAGCTTAAGAATGATCTAAATCAACCTCCAGTGGATCCTAATGCAAATCCATATGGATATTAATCAAAAAAAAAATAAAAGAGGGTAATCCTCTTTTATTTTTCGTACCATTTTAAGAGACTCTTTCTTAAACCACGCAACTTAGCATTCTTATTTAGCACGATATTTGCTGGAACATAATGGCCTTTAGAGAAATCATATATTCTATTAGGACCAAATGTTGCAGAATACTTATAACTACCTTTTCCGTAGATATAGCGTGGGTCAATGTCAAGTCCATAACCGTAAAGTACGTCATAATGATCTCCATAAAGATCAAATTCTGCTCTAAATACTCCATCATAATCTTTGTTAAGCAAACTTATTTTCATCTTGCCGATTAATGGGAGATCTAAAACAATTGGCTTTTTGTGTGAAGAATGCTTTATTTCACATGTGCCCCAAAACCAATCTCTAGGATCATATTTTAATGATTCGACAACTCTATTATATGCAATTTGGAAGGAATTCTTGTAGAAGCCTATTAAGCATTTTTCATCTCCAATAAGTGTGAAATAATTTTCGGCCATACTTCGTTCAGCAATTTCTTCACCAATCAAATGATCGTCATCAATAATAGAAAAGCCATTTTCATCTTTTGCATAGACTTTATGCTTTACTTTGACAATCGTTTCATCTACACTATCATTAGTTTCAATTAATTTTCCTGTCTCTGGATCTGTTAGTACATCTCCGTTCTCATCTTCTTTATGTTTCACATTATATTTTAAAGATGAAAAGTTTTGGAAGTATTCAGTTTGAATAATTTTACCATTCTTTTTACAAATGCTTCCATAGTCCATCATTGCCATAATTACCATTCCTTTCTTTATTAATTTTCCTTATGGACATAAAAATAATATATAATTCTTGCCAATTTATGTTTGGTCGAAGGGCTGCCATCGGTGCAGCCAAAGAGTTCCTAGCTGGAAACGAGTAGGTTAGAAAAAAGGAATAAGAGTTGTTCGCTCTTATTCTTTTTTTTTTGATTAATCTTCGTCACTGTAGTAATCTGCGTAGATATCTTTTAATCTGCCAGATCCTGCCATTAACTTAACTTCTTCAGTATCGTTTCCACCAGAAGTTAAGAAGCCATAAGCTCCGTCTTCAGAATCTTCAGCAATATTAAGAATGTTCTCTTTTAGAACCTTTCTAGCATATTCATCTACTTCTGGACCCCAGTCAGGAACTCCAACATATTCTCCAGTGAAATGTGGATTATCTTGTTGTCCTCTTTGGTAGTTATATAATCCTAAATCATAGTTTGTAGGGAATACATTTGAATAATAAACAGCAGATTCAAGAATATCGGTAGTGTTATTATTAGCATCTGGTCTTACTGTGATGTATAAAAGTTCGCCAGTATAAGTTGCTGGGCCATATTCAACACCGAAAATCTTACAATAAGGCGCAATACCAGTTCTGTGATCACGGATATAATTACACCACTTTTGATATAATCTTCTCATTGGTGATCCTGAGTATTCAACGTGTTCAATAGTAAATTGTGTATTACCACGTTCAATTCCAGTAGGTACCGTTACTTCATTACCCGCAAATCCTGATTGATAAGTTCCTGTAGATAGTTGAACTGTTGAAAGTCCTTGGAATGAAACGAAGTTCTTTTGAGTCATTGCTTTGAAATACTTAAGGTCCTCATCCTTTTCGAACCAGTCTGGAAGATGAACCCAATAAATATAAGCATAACCTGTTGTAAGCACAGTAAATTTGTGATTAATCATATCGTCGATTCCATTATAGAATTGACTTGAGACTCCCTTAACTGTGTCAAGAGGGCTTTCGCCATTGACATGAGGGAATATAGTTCTTTTAGTTAAACTTGCCATTCAAATTCTCTCCTCTCCATTAGTCAATATTAATCTCAACAGAAATAACTTCAATAATTCCAGTGAATTTAATATTTAAGACAATATGTACTAATGTATCATCGTCAGAGTCTGCATAAACTTCGCATTCACACTTGGATAAAGCTCTGTTTTGCTCCCAAGTGCTCATGTAACGACTAATTGCATTCTCTAATGAACGAATAGTTGTATTTGATACATCTTCAAATAAGTAGTTGCGTCCAAGTAATTCAACATCTCTGCAAATCTTATTTAAAGTTCTTGAATTGTTGATAAATCTTAGAGCAGTAGAAGCGCTTGAATAAGTTGATTGAGACATAAATTGAATTGATGCTGAATCACGTTCAATATAGTTAATATGTTGCTCATACCACTCATCTTTTTGAGATGATGAAGGATTCTTATTAACTGATAAAGCATCTGTAATTACTCCACGTTTCTTACCTGCTGTAGGAAGGAAGATTCCGTAGTTGATTTCATTATAAGGTAATAGACCTGCTAAGAAATATGTTGGAGTTACATAAACTTCAGCTCCACTAGTTTCAGAGTAAATATCTTCAGTAGAAGCATATTGCTCATAAACTGCTAAGTTTCTTAATTCATATGCTGAATCTGTTAATTCTGCTGCTGGCCAACTTGCACCAGAAGGAAGTGTATTGCTTGCATAGTTTAATTCATAACAATCTGAAACGAAGATGATATCATCACGCACGCCGTCAGCTTTAATTAAAGCATCGCAAATTGCTAACTTTGTAGAAGCTTTATAACCAGCATCTAGAACATAATCAGCTTTGATTGACAATTTATCTTCTAATGCGTTTGCAACAGCTGAGCCGATCTTTGACTCATCAAACTTAGTGTAAGTGATAGTTTCTCTTGCAGGAGTATGAAGAGTAAATGACTTAGTCTTGATTGCACTTCTATTGTAAGCATCAATTTCAGTTAAGAATCCTGTGCGAGTTGATAAATAAATATCTCCGATATAATCTGAGCTGTGGCGAATATCTCTATAATTGGCTTTAGTCTTTCTAGAGAATGATTCAACAGTAGTTCCATCAATAACAACATCAATTCTGAACATTCCAGCTGCTGTTTGAACTAGATTTACAACCATTCCATCATAGAATTCACCAGAATATTTAGCTTTGATTACATAGTCTTCATGCATGCAGTAAGCTGAGATAAGTTGAGTATCATCAAGACGAATTCTTTCACCAGATTGAGTTACTTCATAATCACAAGATGCATCATCAACTCCAGAACCTGGAATTCCAGTAACTTTAATATATTTACCATCTTGGCTAACTTGAGCGTCTCTTAAATTAACGTTGCTACTATTTAGATTGTAATCTACGACCTCTTCATAATATTTTGTAAATTTGTCAATAGTTGTTACTGTTCTATCAACTGCGAATAGATCGTAAGTGTTGCTAGCTTCTGTGAATGAGTAAATAACTGCTGTAGCACCTAGCGCTGTATCATCTGCAACGATCCCATATTCAGAAGCATTATCTGTGATATTTCCGTCTTTAGAATATCTGTAATACTCTTTGCCTGCAATAAATTCATCTGCAGGTGTCATTGTGATTGTCTTGTAGTAAATTGCTTTACCAACTAAGTCACTAACTGAATTAATTACAGCTCTTACATACTTTCCATTAGATAAAGAGTAACAATAAATCTTCTTGATTTGTTCATCAGTGTAACCTTTTGAATCAACATATTTATAGACTTCACTCTTTACATAAAGAGCCTTTCCATTGGCATTTTCAGTAAATTGAGTTCTTGATACAAGATTTGCAATTGTGAAAACATCTTTATTTAATTCATTTAATGAGTGAGTGTAATAAGTAATATCTGAAGCCCATTTAGTTGGTTGAACATATTTCTTAGTCATAGTTGTTGGCTTAGTGTCAGTTACAATACCATTAACTGTAATGTAAGCTTCATCATCGCTCTTACGGAATGTTTTTACTTGTGCATTTGTTGAAATATCATCAATAAATGCATCCGGAACATTTGTCATACGGTATGCTAAAACTGCACCACCAGAATTCAACCAGTTTCCGATGTTTAAAACTTGTTGTCCTTGTTCAGAGTATTCTAATGAACCGAATGCTGAAATAAATTCTGCATTTGTATAAACCTTGTAGGGAACGTTTTCAGGTCCTCTGTTAGATACGAATGGAGCAAATAGCGTTGGGATACTAGTGTTCTCTGTAGTAGTTTTCTTATGAACTGCTGCAGTGTAGCTAATACCAACATGAGGGAATATATTTTTAACTTTTGCCATTTATAAGCAATCCTCCTTGTTTATCTTAAAAAAATATTATTTTTTTTAATTTTGTCTATAATTAATTGTTCGATTAAAATTACAAAAAATCAGTAAATAAGTACAACAATTTATTATAAAGAGGATGTGAAGAAAGTGATTTATGATATTCATACATCAAATCGAAGTTTTTTATTTGTTTCGAGGCAATTAAGACAACTTGGAGTTAAAAATAATAAATTTATGTTAATGCTATATGATGAAGATCTTGTTGGAGTAGATCCTAGAGACCCAAATCTAACAGCAATTCAAAAAGTAAAGATTAATGCTGAAGTACGACGAAATAAATGGTATTTTTTAAGAGAAGTAGTTCGTATTCCAACAACAGGTAGTGCAGAGGGTATTCCGTACTCATTGAACTTAGGAAATTTAGCACAAGCTTATTCTGCATGGAAGAATTTAAACTTTATATCGATGCTTCCACGTCAGCAAGGAAAAACAATCGGATGCATCTGTGATGACGTTTGGGTAATGAATTTTGGCTCATCCAACTGCCAGATAATTTACTTAAATAAAGCATATCCGGATGCTGTAGAAAATGGACGCCGTTACAAGAATATTAAAGCACTATTGCCAAGGTATTTACTGGATCCATTGAAATCAAAAGGCGACAAAGACAACCAAGACGAAAAGTATAATGCTCACCCTAAATTAAAGAACCAAATATTAATTAAGTCATCTGCAACAAGTACAGAACAAGCCGACAAATTGGGTAGAGGTCTTACGAGCAGTATAGTATATATTGATGAATTTGCATAGACAAAATCTTTTATAATAAAATACTTTTAAATTAATGGAACAAGTTATTATTTTATAAAAGAAATGGGTGTAGTTATTAAATGACAAAAAATGAATATGTAGAAAAATTAAAAGAACTTTATGGAAATAAATATGAATTAAAAACAGACTTAGAAAATTATACAAATAGAGATTATGTTGATATTTTGTGTAATGATTGTGGATGTATTAAAGAGCATGTAAATGTTAGGCATTCTATACGAAATGGAACTTTAGAATGCCAAACATGTCATGACAAGATTTATGCCACTGAATTGATTGATAGATTAAATAGTGAGAATCCTAATGAATGGACTAATGTTTCATATTCACATGGAAGATATACCGCAATGCATAAATGTGGGGGAATAAAAATATCACCCAACATATCAGCATTTATTTATAGCAAATCGTGTCAGAATTGTGGCAAAGGATCTCAAATGAAAAATCTTTTTGTACAAATTCAAAAAAGCCATCCATCGATGAACTATAAAATATCTGGAAGAAAACTAACAATATGCTGCCAAAAAGGTCATGAATATACAACTGATATATTTAATTATGCACAGTGTAAGCGTGAATGCAAAATATGCGGTGGGTACGATGAAGTTACGTTAGAATCATATAAAAAAGAATTTAGTAAAAAAGAAAATGCTTCATTATATAATATTCTTCGACTTGAAGATAGAAATTCTTTAAAAAATAGAACAGTAGTATATCAATTTATTCCATATGGAAATACTGAATTTAAAATAAGCCGCAATGATTTATTAAAAAATAAAGCGAATATAGAGAGATCTTACATTTCTTTTATTAAGAATAAAAATGATTTAGAATCTTTATTAAATTGCAAGTTATTAACAACATTTAAACAATATTATGATGGAAATTCTGATAATTTTAAATCGAGCATGTTATCAATTTATAAATACCAGACAAATGAAATTGTGAAAATAAAATATAATCGTAATTACAATGAATGGCTTGATTATAATGAAAATCATTTTTCATACGGCATCCTCACAATTTTTAAAAAATTGAATGATATTGGAATATATTTTAATAAAGAATATAAGGTCAATATATCAAATAATTCTATTGGGCGTTTTGATATTTATATACCAGAATATAATTTATTTATAGAATATGACGGAGAGCAGCATTTTAAAAATAGCTTTTATAATATCTCTAAATATGGCAATCATTCGATGCTTAAAGCATTTGAAAGAGATCAATTAAAAAATGAATACTGCATTGAAAATGGCACTGACTTATTACGAATTTCGTATTTAAGCAACAATCAAGAAATATCAGATATTATAGAAGATTTATTCACAAAAGGTATATATTACGTTACAAAGAAATATAAAAATACATATTCAATAATAAATAGAATAGAGCACCATTTAAATAACTACTATGTGCGTGTTAGAAATTATTTATATAATAATCTAGCAGAAATGCTTTTGAATTGTTCGGGAAACTCCTTAGAGTCTAAAGCACTAAAAGATTAGAGAAAGACTAATTTGATTTATAGTAATAGCCTTTAGAATTGGACAACCCGCAGCCAAGCCTAGAAATAGGAAGGTTCAACGACTATCCTTTAGTCCGTTCATCTAAAAATAAAAGGACAATAGGAGTAGGGCCATGATATGGTGGGTGAAAACCCCTTAAATCGAAGTGGAAGCCAAGAATGATATAGTCTATTCCCCTAATAAATATCGGGAAACCGAGGGTATAAAAGTTTTAAATCACAATCAAATAATTTACGACGCCTGCGTACCAGCATGGCGTACAGCTGCAGAAAAAGCTGCAGAAAATGGGGTGCCTTACGGATTACACTTCACAACAACCCCAAATAATAGAGATGAAAAGAAAGCCGGAGCATGGTCTTATAAGTTTATTAATGAGCAATGCTTATTCCGATATTCATTCTATGATATGACTGACGAGGAACTAAAAACTTTCATCAGAAAGAATTCTAAGAATAATTTTGTTAATATTCGTTATACCTGGCAAGAAATTGGCCGTTCCCAACAATGGTATGACGAAATGTGCCAACAAATGTCATCTCTATCTAAAATTAAACGTGAGCTAGATCTTGTCTGGACTAGTTCAATAGAAAATGGTGTATTCTCAGAAGAAGAATTAGAACCAATCAATAAACACATCAATCCAGTTGTTTATACCTTAAATGTTAAAGATTATGGAATCGATTTCTACGAGAGACCTAATTTCTTAGAGAAATATATTCTAAGCTGCGATGTCTCTGGAGGTACTGAGAAAGATAACTCTGTAATTACTTTCATTGATCCTAGAGATTTCCATGTTGTAGCCGATTTTACTAACTCAAAAATAGACACTGATTCATTTAAGAATCTAATTGAGAGTCTTATGGATCTTTATTTCCCTAATTCAATCCTAGTAATAGAACGTAACTCATTTGGTAAGAATATTCTAGATTACCTAATGAAGAAGCCAAAGATTGAACCAAGAATGTATCGAGAATACAGAGAAAGAACGGCTGAGAGAGTAACGGTAGATGGAATCAACGTAAAAGGAAAGAGAAAAACTTTAATTTACGGTGTGGATACAACTAGCTCGTCTAGAAAGCAAATGTTCGACTTACTTCCAAATATTGTGAAAACCGAGTATATGAGCATTAGATCTCCTAAATTAAGAGATGATATTGCTAACTTGGTTGAACTTCCAAACGGAAGAATTGAAGCAGCTCAAGGAATGCACGATGATAATTTAATGAGTTATTTAATATTCCGTTGGGCTGTTTATTACAGTGACTTCTTCAAGAATCGTTACGGAATTGCTCATATCCCTTCTAATGGAGATGGAATGTTCAACGAATCTGGATCGGAATCTGCATTAAGATTGACTAATAAGATTAAGAATATTGAAATGCGAGATAATCGAAGTGCTTCTGAGCAGCCTTTCATTCAAACTTTAATGCAAGAAGAAAAGCGTACTAAAGAAGAAATTGAAAATAAACCTAGAGATAGAATCTTAACTAAAATTATAAATTGGAATAGCTAATACAGCTATTCCAAAAATTCTAATAAAAAATAATGGCCGCAACAATATATTATATAGAAAATTAAGAAAGGGGTCATTTCATGCCAAAAATTACAGATAACCAATACATTTTAGAAGAAGACGAAGATGGAGAGCAAGAATCCTTCGACATTTCAAATAGAATACTACAATTAAATGACGAACTGTCAGTAGAAATTATAGAAGAAAACATTAGAGATCATATTGCAGACAGAAAGTTTAAGAATGCTAGAATGAACTATGTTTCATTGTATAAAGAGAGATTAGAGGAAGTAAAATCAGATCCAGATAATATTGATTTAAAATCTCAGATTTATGATATTACAGAATCAGTAATTGAGTTAGTAAAATCAGGATTAAAAGAAGTTTATGGAGTTTCAATCGGTCTAGATACTGAAGACAGCTTAGATATTTATGAATATTTAGACAATGTTGAAGCTTTATATGAATTCTTCTTTATTAGAAATTATCAAAATATTGTAGATCTTTTATATTCAAATTTATTAAAGAAGAAGCAATATTTCATTGATCGTTACAAAGAAATTTACAATGAATCAGAAGAATCGGACATTTTTATTTCTTATAGTAAGAAGAAGTTCAAGAATTTTGGAGATGCTATCATTGCTAATTACATCACAGATATTTTATTTGATATTAAGTCAATGTACTCTTCAGCTCTAGATTTATTTACAGAAATTGTTAATCTAGATCTATATGAACTTTACAACAATAGAGTTAGCAAGCTTTTATTAGATTATGGAGAAGGATTAATATTTGAGAATGATGCTGATTGTGTTGAAAGGTATTTTGACATTATGAGCGATCATGAAATGCTAATCTCAATAAGAAATGATGTTCTATTAAAATATTTAGAATTAGTAGAGGCGGACCCATCATATGGAAACAACTAAGGATGTATTAGCAGTTATTGAACAAGCTAATCTAGAAAAAGAGAAATATAAGAATTGTGTTAGGTTGTCTGAGGTAAAACTAGACGATTTATTCAAGATTTATTTAAAAGTTAAAGATATTCATGAAAAAACTTACGACATTATAGAGGAAGATCGTGCCCTTGATAAAATGGTAACTTTCTTCCCTAATATTTCATTTAGACAATTCATGGAAGTTAAATCAATTCTAAAAGATCACGACTCATTAAGATATTCTGTGTTTATTAAGAATAATCCAGAATTATTGTATGATCCGACAGGAACTAGTCAAAATCCAATTGAGTGGTGGGAACCTTTATTAGAGTTAGCTGACGCACAAATTAAACTCGTTAATGGAATGAAAGGTTCTGAATGCCTAATTGAAGCTAAGAATCTAACCGAAATCGAGAAATTCAAAATTAATTCGCACTATTCAATGTATAGAACTCTATTCTTAAAGAAGTATGGAAATCTAAATCAAGATTATGCAACTAAATTTAAATTCGTAGAAAATGGACTAAAATCACTAGAGCCAAATTATCAAACGTTTTTATTAAAATTGTTAGCATATTGTTATAAGCATAATGATCTAGCGCTTCTAGATAATGTTCTTACACGTTTAGACTATTTGATTGCCGATACTAAGCTAAAGCATCCTTCTAACGCTGAATATTTGAATAGAATATCAAAAATTGCGAACAATTAATTATATGCAAAACTAAAGGAGGAAATTAACAGTATCTAAATAAATATAATTTCTTTACTTTTTTAAACTTTTTTACATTTTATATAGAACGATATATTATATAAATAAAGAAAGTTAGAGGATTAAAGAAATGAATTTAAATAAAGAGATACTAAAACCAAAAGACGTTGCCGAAATTTTAAAGGTGACAACGAAAACACTTATCGATTAAAACCAATAAATATTGTGGTATTGATTTAGGATTAAAAACAAACGTAATGCTTTATGATTGTGATAGTGAGATACATGAATACGACCAAGATAAAAAGAAAATCAAGAGATTTCAAAACTCAGTTGCGTACTACGACAAACGATTGTCTAGAAAAGTAAAAGGTTCTAAGTCATTTTTAAAAATGATTAAGAACAAACACAATAAAATTATAAACAGACAAAATCGCAATGACGATTTCTACAACAAAGTAGCTCTAGATATAGTTAAAGCGTATGACGTGATTGGAATTGAAGACTTAAATGTCGCAGGACTTAAAAAGAACAAGCGTTTAAGTAAATCTTGGAATTCTGCGACAATTGGTCGTTTTGAAACAAAATTAACAAATAAAGCAGTGCAGTACAGTAAAACGATAGTGAAAGTTGGCAGGACATTCCCGTCATCTCAGCTTTGCAGCTGTTGCGGTGCGCGCCAAAAGATGCCTCTGTTTAAGAGAACTTACAAATGCGACTGCGGAATGGTCATGGACCGTGACGTAAATGCTGCGAAAAATATTATGCAAGAGGCAAACAAAATTTATATGAGCCAAAATAATATTAAGAAAGGAAAACTGTAAAACATAGATAACTTAAAAGCTGGGTAGGCTCACCCAGATGTGAGATGCTAAGAGGCATTGTAAGGCACTCAATCCAATTGAGCGCATAGCCGATGACGAGCATGAGTGAAACATGTTATAAATTTATATGTTTTACAGAGCAGTTCCCATGAAAGAAATCTCAATCTTAAATGAAAATTATATACAAACAATGAGTAATATTTCTAAGTCAAAAGACGAAGCTAAAAATAACGTTGAAGTAATCTTAGAATTTGTTGATAAATCTACAGATGCACTATTTGAAAATGATGATGTAAATAATACTTCACCAGAATATTTTGAATATAAAGCTAAATTTGCAGCAGTTCTTACAGAAAAAGCCGAATATGATATTAACGACTTATTACTTAATAAGTATTTTAAAGTAGATAATCTAACAAATATTTCAGAATGTGTTTATATCGACAATATTCTAAATCCAAATACTGATCGTCACAATTACATTGAAACTGCAAATTACTTATTCGGAGAAGATTGCACAATCAACGAAGATTATTCATTCTCAGGAAAAGTTAATTCAGCTTACTTAAAAGATCTTAAGAATCGTCATGAAGAAGCTCTAAACAATATTAATGAAGCTTTTAAAACTTTAGCTGCTTGTGATAAAGATGTTATTAAAGAAAATGCTAGAGAAGTTCTATTAATTGAACAACTAGTTGAAGATATCAAGAATAAATAGGTGATAGAATGATTATTTGTGAAGAGTCCAAGCAATTGAAGCAATTAAACGAGATGTTTGTTGATGTTTCTTCGGCTCTTCCAACAAATATCGAGAATTCAGTTTATTATCCAAAGATTAAGCATCTTCTTTACTCGGAGATAATTAGTTTCTGCAAAGAGAAAACTGAATTAAAACAAGATTTAAATATCCTTAGAGATCTAGTTGGAGAGCAAATGAAAGAAGAAGATATCCGACAATATCTAGATTCTTTGAAGATAAAATATAATACTAATGTAAATAATGTTGGAATTGATTATCATATTGAAAGAACTCGAGTTGATTTCGGCGTTCCAGTCTTTGTCGTAATTAAAAGAGACTTTATTTATTTAAAGAAATTTGTATTTAGATTCAAGAACCTAGATGGATCCGTTGGTATCGGCGATCTATCTCAGAACGGTATTTTAAAAAATAATATTGCAAATGCAATTACAGGAAAGGAAGATAACTAATGCTACCTTTTTTTAAAGAAGAAGTTTTTGATCTACGTCATCAATTAACATTTATTGGAGATAAACTTTATATTTATATTCCATCTTATTATCTAGATAAAACTTCGGCATCATCAACAATGGCTTCTGTAATCGGGGAGAACATTGAGACTATTGGATTATTTTGGTTCAAGACAAACAATAAATTCTACGAACTAACACTTCCCTTGAAGTTTATTTTTACTTACTCAGAAGAAGAAAGTTTTAGCGGAAAATTACGTCCAGAGTTACCAGATATGAAATACACTGTTTTTATTCTTCATAAAGGAGACGCTTTCTGCTATGATTTAAATCACAGAGAGAATACCCAAGATATAATGTTCTTTATGAATAAACTAATTGAAAATGGTAAAATGCCTCCTACAATTCAATATAGTGAATCACTTCAAGTGTTATTAAAAGCTCTTGAAGCAACAGGATCTGGAGGACTAGGAGTAGGTGGATGTACTTATGAACTTTTATTAAGTGAATTGTATCGCAACAAGCATAAAATGACTGATCCTTATCGATTTTACTTAAATGATCATCCTGATAAGCAATACGACTATAAAATGATCCGTGTTACCAAAATCCCAGAACTTGCATCAAGTTTTACAGGGCTATTAGGTGAAGATAACGCTCAACAAATTGTTTCAGCAGTTGTAAATGGACGTTTAAGAGAAAAAGGCGAAATTGGTGAGGAAAGTATTTCTCCAGTAGAAAAATTAATTAAATATTAAAAGAAATAAGTCTAAGCTTATTTCTTTTTATTATTTTGTTTTTTTGGTTAGAGAGTAACTTTCATTAAGTGCTGTGTTTTCTTTCATTTGAATTCCGCCAGAGAAAATATCATCTTCTTCTACTGAATGACCGAAAGTGCTTTGTAAAATATTTATAGATGGCTTACTATCTCCTATAACAATACGTGTTACAGTTCTGTGATCTACCATTCCTTTAGCTTCTTTAATGAACGCATCTGGAAGAATACCCTTTACAGATAAACCTTCAATAACGTGTTCAATTGGTTCATCTGCCATATAAATCTTCTCGATTGCTTTATCGATAGCGTCGATATCAATTAACTCTAATGCTTCTGCTTTAATTTTGAAATCATAAGGAAGGGCCGCAACAGATAATCTCATCATTTGAGTATAAATTCTAATTGCATCCGATAGCGCAAAATCACAATATTTAATTTGAGCTAATTCTTTTTGAAATGCCGATACAATTTCAACTTCATGCTCTTTTAATGAATATAAGCAGTTAGCAATGTCAGTATTAGATACTGCGTCTGCTCCTAATGCTTTTTTGTCGATTAAATATTCTACACGATATCCGGCTTCTGTCTTAATTGGCATAATTGCTGCTACGAATGTAGAATTTGTTTGAGTCACGCTATCGCTTGTAATAGAAACGTTGGTTCTAATGTTGCCAGCTAGAGCTGATTGTATTCCTGAACAAAGTGCAAACTTTGTTAGTGTTCCATCTTTGTAATATTTTAATAGTAATTCAATTGTTTGATTGTCCATTCAAAAATCAATCCTTTCAAAGGTAAGTTTATATAATAAATTGTTCGATTTTTTGAACAATCTATTATATTAAAACAGCAGAAAGACGTGATTTTATGGCATATTCAGGATTAACACCAACAGACGTTATTCGCTACATCAAACGTATGATCGGTAGCGTTGTTTATGATATTGAATTAACAGACAAAGAAATGATGGATACAGTATTCCAGCAAACTCTCCCAACATTCAGCAAGTACTTCCCATATAGATTTAGAGTACTAGTTTCTGAGAAAGATGAAGTTGTTGGAGGAAAATCTTGCTACAAGCTTCCAGATATCGACGGATTAGAGATAACTGGCATTAGCAAGGTATTCTTAGGCAATTTCTATGGATACAATTTTAATAACGGATTAACAAGTGGAACTTCTAATCCATTTGACTCTCAACTAATTGCAGATTTTAAATCGGTTACAGAAACTCCTTGTACATGGCATTTTCTAGCGCCAAATCACATTGAGATTTTCCCTAAGATTATGCAAAGTAATAAAGCAATTGTAACAGTTAAAGCTATCCATCCGAGACATTTAAGAACTATAAAGATGTCTCTACGTGATGAGTTCTTACACTTAGCATTACTTGATGTACTAGAATCTCTTTATCCGATTAGAAAGAGATTTGAGAATATTAGCTCACCATATGGAAGTATAAATCTATTCTTAGAGCAAGTTGAGAGAGCTCATGACGAAAGAGAACAAT
This sequence comes from Waltera intestinalis, assembly GCA_963595075.1. Classification (GTDB taxonomy): domain Bacteria; phylum Bacillota_I; class Bacilli_A; order Erysipelotrichales; family Erysipelotrichaceae; genus Holdemanella. The sequence goes on along the minus strand of CAVBGZ010000006.1, from coordinate 22,154 downwards.
TACTAGAAAGATTCCATGAGAACTCATTAAGAGATTCTGACGCACCTCGCTTATTTATCGGCTAAAATGATAAATATATTATTATACTGAATATTGTATATTAATATTCAATATAACAAGAAAGTGAGGCGAAAATGAATGAAAAACAATATAAATATAATTAATTTAATGACAATTATAGGCACCGTAGATGCGCTATCGGTGCCTAAAAGAATAGCAAGAAAAATCTTTTGCCGCAAATGAAAGAATATTCGTCCCTAGCGGAGTATAAAAAGTAAAGGATCTTAGGATCCCTTACTTTTTTTTGTTATTTTTCTTCCTCATCTAAAATATTGCTAAACATTTTTATTTTTAGTACTCGAGAGATAATTATATCTGAAATATAATAAATTATGAAGCTGAATATTGAGAAACAGCAAATTATTATCCAGTCAAACATCTCAAATGTCTTGTATAATTCAAATGAGAAAATAGATTTCATACAATCTTTAAATACTGCGATATATGCATTTAAAGTTCCGAGATAATTATACTTGGCTAGCATTTCACCCCAGAATTCAGTACTGTTTCTTAAGAAGAATTGTGGGAATGAAAGAACCAAGAATACACAGATTGCAAGAACTATTATATATAAAATTCGTCTAAAACGATTAAATGGCTTACAAACCTTGTAGAATATTACAAATCCGCTAATTGTTATCAGTAAAGCAATAACTGGAATCTTGGTCTGTATCAAAGCATCTACTGCTTCAAGATTTGCTCCACATTGTCCAAATGCATAAATATAAATACATAGTATTGGCAGAAACATGAAGAATCCGGCTGGTATTGCTTTACCTAAGACATTCTTTGTGAAGTTTCCATTTATTCTAGTATTAGATGGCTCTAGTGATAAGAAGAATGAACTAATTCCTGTTATGAAAGTGTTTATTATTCCCATTACTGATGTTTCGATAGGCATGTTCAATTCTAGTAATAAACAGAATAAGCTTATAAACATTACAAAGAAAGTTTTCATTAAGAACAGTGTTGAAGAACGTTGAATATTATTGACTACTCTTCGGCCTTCACAAACAGTAGCCGGCATATTGGAAAAATTAGAGTCTAACAAGATTACATTGGCAATGCTCTTAGTCGCTGGGGATCCATTTGCTAAAGCTACAGAACAATCAGATTTTTTCATAGCAAGCACGTCATTTACTCCGTCTCCTGTAATAGCAACTGTTCGTCCATGAGCATGAAGAACATCTACGATTAAAGCTTTCTGCTCTGGAGTAACACGGCCAAAAATGTAATTATTTAGAATTGTCTGCTCCATATCTCGCTCATCAACAGTATCTAAAGAAACAGCTTTATCCCAATTTGCAATTCCACACTTATGTGCAATGTAAGAAACAGTGTTGATATTGTCACCAGATATTACTCGGATTTCAACGTCATTCTCAGCAAACCAGCTCATTGTGCTCTTTACTTCTGGACGGATATTATCTCTAATCGCAAATGAAGCAATTATTTTTCTTCTCTTAGGAATTTCATCATCATGAATCTTTCCCATTAGTTTCATTAAGATTACAACCCGCAATCCATTCTTTGTTTTTTCTTCTGCTAATTTCAAAATATTCTCATCATCTGTTAAGAATTCAGGAGCTCCTAATGCATACGCCTCTCCATTTTCGAATTCGATTGCAGAGAATTTTCTTTTAGAAGAAAAAGGAATGTTGTTTATTATTGCTGTATCTGAAGATGTTCCATATTTTTTTATTAAAGCTTCTGATGTTTGGTTATTACTTTCAAATGCTCCTAAATAAATTGGCATAATTTTATCAAGATTTATTGTCGAATCGTAAGTTATTACATCTTCAACAGTCATCGATCCATCTGTTAATGTTCCAGTCTTATCAAGACAAAGAGTATCGATTCTAGCAAGAGATTCTACTGAATATAATTCCCTTACAAGCGTTTTTCTTTTAGCTAATTTCAAAACGCCAGCTGCCATTGCTACTGACGATAATAGAACCATTCCGGCTGGGATCATACCAACTATTGTTGTTCCTCCAGATAGAACTCCGTCTTTAAATTGGCCTGAGTTCATAAATGAGTGCCAGAATGTCAATAAACCTAGTGGAATAATAATAATTGTTAATTTTTTAATAATTCCCATTATCGAGTTGATTAGTTTGGATTTTGGTCTCTCAAATTTCTTGGCTTTCCTTTCAATAGAAGCCATGTATGTATCGTCACCAACTCTATCAACAATAGCATAACAAGATCCGGCGGATACAAATGATCCGCCATATAAAAATGAATTCACATTTTTTTTAATTGAATTTGATTCTCCAGTTAGCATTGATTCATTTACTTCAATATAACCTTCAATAACTGTACAGTCAGCTGGAATTTGATCTCCTGTTGATAGTTTAATAATATCATCTAGAACAACGTCATTGATTAATATTTGGATTTCTTCCGAATTTCTAACTGCAGTTACTTTAGGAGAAGTCATTAATTTTAGTTTAGAAACAGCACGCTTTGATTTACATTCCTGAATGGTTCCTATTAATATATTAATTATCATAATAATTAAGAAGGATAGATT